>JBBRHB010000040.1:0-14885 GCA_038223355.1 Chloroflexales bacterium | reverse complement strand
ATTTACGACGTCAACGCGTCCCTTTAGTGTGGGGCTTTATCGTGGCGGCGTTAGGATCGGTCGTCGGGACGGCTTCCCCCTACATCCTACAGCTCGCGATTACAAGCTTGCAGCAACAAGGTGTTGTCGTTGGTCTCCTACTCAGCTATTGCGCTTTCATTGTGCTGCTCGGCGTAGTCAATAGCGTCCTAAACTTCTTTATCCGTCAGCTCATTGGTAAGGTGTCCTACACCATTGAGAACGAACTCCGGAACGACTTGTTCCAGCAGTTTATGCGTCTTGACCAAAAATTTTATGGCGAGCATCATACCGGTGATCTCATGGCGCGCTCAACGAATGACCTCAGCGCCGTCCGCCAAATGCTTGGACCCGGATTAACGCAGACTTTCGGATCCGGGCTCCTGGTGCTCGTAGCAGCCTTCTGGATGTTCTCGATTGATCTGCGTTTGGCACTACTCGCGTTGACGATGTTGCCAACCATCACGATCTCTTTCGTCATTATTGGCGGCCGTATGCGTGAGCGCTTTAGTCAGGTACAGACCCAGTTTGGTAACATTTCGACCCGTGCTCAGGAAAACTTCAGTGGTATTCGGACCATCAAGGCCTATGCACAAGAGGACCAAGAGATTGGGTCTTTTCGGGAAGCGAATGAAGAATACCGCCGGTTGAATCTGCGCTACGTTCTGCTCAACGGGCTGGTCTGGCCCCTCATGTCGTTGCTGATCGGGGTGACCCTCGGCCTGATATTGCTGGTCGGTGGCCAAGCAGTTGCCAGTGGTCGTATCACGCTTGGGCAGTTTGTGCAGTTTAACGCCTATGTAGGTCTGCTGACCTGGCCGATGATCGCGCTCGGCTGGACGGTTTCGCTCTACCAGCAAGGTGTCGCCTCCTTGCAACGCATCAAAGAGGTTTTACATGCCTCGCCATCGATCAAATCTCTGCCACAGACCAAAGTACCAGATCGCTGGCAGGGCGTTGTCGAAATGCGCGACGTCGGGGTGCGTTATGGTGATCGGTGGATCGTCCGGAATATATCCTTTACCATCCCCGCCGGACGCTCGCTGGCAATCGTGGGGGCCACTGGAGCGGGTAAGACAACCTTAACGAACCTCCTTGGTCGTGTGCGCGATCCCACCGAAGGGACGATCTACGTCGACGGCATCGATATTCGTGAGTTACCCCTTGATGAACTGCGCCGCCATATTGCCTATGTGGCCCAGGATACCTTCCTGTTTTCGGTTCCACTCCAGGAAAATATAACATTTGGCCGGGTGGACGCTGATGCGATTGCAGTTGAACGGGCGCTTGAAACCTCGCAGTTGGTGAACGACCTGCCGCAGTTTCCGCAAGGTCTGACAACGATGCTTGGTGAGCGCGGCGTCACGCTATCCGGTGGTCAGAAGCAGCGGACGGCTATTGCACGCGCGGTGTTGCGTGACCCAACGATCCTCGTGTTAGATGATGCTATGTCTAGTGTCGATACCAATACGGCTGCCGAAATTCTGCGGCACCTGCGGAATGTTATGCGAGGTCGTACCAGCATTATTATTGCGCAACGCATTGCCACAGTCAAAGATGCCAACGAAATAATCGTGCTCCAGAACGGTCAAATCGCGGAACGTGGTACCCATACCCAGATGATCAGACAGAACGGACCGTACGCGGCGATGTATCGCCGCGAACTGCTACAATCCGAGATGGAAGTCGAGTAAGGCGGCGTACGAACTTGCCTTCGTATGACGCATCCCTGAGGTTCTATGGCTGGCTTCGAAGATGATGAACTGCTTGGTAAAGCATATGACGCGCATCTTATGCGCCGTCTGTTCCGTTTTATCAAGCCGTACCGCGGTCAGGTCATTGTTGCCCTGGTGTTGCTGCTAGGGGCAGCACTGGTCGATCTGGCTCCGCCACTGCTGATTGCTCGCGCGATCGATGGTCCAATCGCAGCTCACAATGTGCCGGGCATCCTGCCCATCTTTGGGCTGTTCATCGTCGCGATGATTATGAGCTTTGTCCTGCGCTACGGACAGGTCTATTTGATGCAAGGGATCGGCCAGCGTGTCATGGTCGATTTGCGCATGGCCTTATTCAGCCATATCCAGCGCATGAGCTTATCGTTCTTCGACCGTAACCCGGTCGGTCGCTTAATCACCCGCATTACCAATGATGTCGACGCGTTAAACGAGTTCTTGACGCAAGGCTTTGTGCTGATTCTCGGCGACTTCGTGACGCTGCTCGGCATCATCGTGATCATGTTCATTAAAAACTGGCGTCTCGCGCTGCTCAGTGTTGCCATCTTGCCATTCGTCGTTGTCGCCTCGGTTGTGTTTCAGCGTGTTATGCGCCAGACCTATCGCATCATACGGCAGCGGCTGGCTCGCATCAACGCCTATCTCAATGAGCAACTGACCGGTGTCCTCGTTGTCCAGCTGTTTAACCGCGAACCGGTCAGCAAAGCGCACTTTGAAGAGATGAGCGAGTCCTACCGCGCGGCTAATATGCGGTCGCTGTTCGCTTTCGCCCTCTTCTTTCCGACAGTTGGCTTTTTACTCGCAATGGGAACGGCGCTTCTGCTCTACTGGGGCGGTCGCGGCGTATTAGCAGGTTGGACGACGCTTGGCATTCTGGTCGCGTTTCTGCAATATCTTGAGCGTTCATTTCAGCCAATACGTAACCTCGCCGAGCGCTATAACATTTTGCAGTCGGCTATGGCAGCTTCGGAGCGCACTTTCTGGGTGCTCGACACACCTGAAGATGTTCGTGATCTGCCGCAACCGGCCAAGTTGCCGGAGCACGTGCGGGGTGAAGTAATCTTTGACCATGTTGTCTTTGGCTATAATCCCGATGAACTTGTGCTGCGGGATGTATCTTTTACGATCCCCGCAGGCCAAGCCGTCGCCGTCGTTGGTGCAACGGGTGCTGGTAAAACCTCGCTAATCTCATTGCTGGCGCGCTTTTATGACATCCAGGGTGGCCATATCACGCTCGATGGTATCGATATTAGTACAGTCGCGCAGAGCGATTTGCGGCGGCATGTTGCGGCAGTCCCGCAGGATCCGGTCTGTTTTTCCGGGACGATTGCCTCAAATATTCGGCTCCACGAGCCCACTATCACCGATGCCGAAATTCGCCGGGCGGCGGAGATTGCCAATGCCGCACCCTTTGTCGAGCGGTTGCCGGGGCAATATGAGTATGAAGTGCGTGAGCGCGGCTCCAACTTATCTGTGGGCCAGCGCCAACTCCTCGCCTTTGCCCGCGCGATCGCTTTCAACCCCGATGTCTTACTGGTTTTAGACGAGGCGACGTCAAGCGTAGATACTGAAACCGAGGCTCTTATTCAAACGGCACTGGAACGGCTGATTCACGGTCGTACCAGCATTGTGATCGCCCACCGCCTCTCGACAATTCGGCACGTCGACCGCATTATTGTGTTAGACAAAGGCAAGGTCGTTGAGGACGGGACGCATGAGGAGCTGCTAGCTCGGCACGGCTTCTATCACCGGCTGTACCAAATGCAGTATGCTGGACAAGCACGCTCTCTGGTTGACTAGCGAAAGGCCTCCCTATGCTCTCGATGGATCTGCTGTATAACCCGTATCATGGTCAACGTAGTCCCTTGGTAGTGCGTCAAGGCGTCGTTGCCACCGGCCAACCACTCGCTGCTCAGGCGGGCTTGTCGATGCTACAACGCGGCGGCAATGCGGTGGATGCAGCAGTCGCGACGGCCATAGCTCTGACCGTCGTTGAGCCGACCTCGAACGGCATTGGCGGAGATGCCTTTGCCCTGGTGTGGGATGGTGATCAGTTGTATGGCCTCAATGGTTCGGGTCGAGCACCGCAAGGGCTGACTCGTGCTGCCGTTGAGCAGGCAGGGCATACCGCTCTGCCGGCGCGAGGCTGGTTACCGGTGACGGTACCTGGTACCCCAGGGAGTTGGCAAGATCTCCATGATCGCTGGGGCCGTCTGCCGTGGGCCACGCTCTTCGAACCCGCCATTACCTATGCTGAGCAAGGCTTTGCGCTGAGCCCGGTGCTAGCCTGGAATTGGCACGTCTCGACTGAGATCTACCGTGCCTACGCCGAGCCGTGCTTTCGTGGCTGGATGCCGACCTTTGCCCCCACCGGGACCGCACCTCAGGCTGGCCAGTTGTGGCGCTCACCCGATCATGCCCGCACCTTGCGCACGCTTGCTGAAGAAGGAAGCGCGGCTTTTTACACAGGCAACATTGCGCAGCAGATTGTCGCCTTCGCCCAAGAAACGGGTGGGCTACTTGCCGCCGCCGATCTCGCTCAACATAGGAGCGGCTGGGTCGATCCGATCAGCGCCAACTACGGCGGCTACGATGTCTGGGAAATCCCACCAAACGGCCAGGGCCTTACCGCTCTCGTAGCCTTGAATCTGCTGGATGGCCTTGATCTACAGCGCTTGCCGCGTGACTCCGTCGAGTCCTATCATCTCCAGATCGAGGCTATGAAGCTTGCCTTTGCCGATGCCCAGCGCTACATTGCCGACCCCGAGCACGCTGCGGTGCCGGTGGCCGGGTTGCTGAGTCAGCGCTATGCCGAAGAACGTCGCGCCCTGATCGGAGATAAAGCGCGCATGCCTGAGGCCGGCAGGCCACCTGAAAGTGGAACGGTGTATCTCTGCGCTGCCGACCATGATGGAATGATGGTTAGCATGATCCAGTCGAACTACCAGGGCTTTGGCTCGGGCGTTGTCGTCCCTGGCACCGGCATCGCGCTCCATAATCGTGGCTTAGGCTTCTCGATGGAGGCCGGCCATGCCAACGAGCTGCAACCGGGCAAGCGACCTTACCACACGATTATTCCCAGCTTTTTGACGAAAGACGGTCATGCTGTCGGCCCGTTCGGAGTCATGGGTGGCTTTATGCAGCCACAGGGCCACGTCCAGATGGTCGTCAATACTGTCACCTATGGCCTCAATCCGCAGGCCAGCCTCGACGCGCCGCGTTGGCAATGGCTGCAGGCTCTGGCGGTCGAGATTGAACAGACGGCTGCGCCCTCTTTGGCTCAAGGGCTGATGCGCCGGGGCCATAATGTGATCGTTCCGCCGACCGGTGGAAGCTTCGGGCGTGGGCAGATCATCTGGCGCTTGCCCAATGGCACCTATATCGCGGGCAGTGATGGCCGGACTGACGGTTGCGCCGTCGGCTGGTGAGGTATGCTAGACTGCGGGCCATCACGATGAACTTGATGAATAGACTCGGGAGATAGGTATGCCGAACGAAACACCACGTGTAGGCCTGGTAGGCGTCGGAGCGATGGGTGAGCCGATGGGCCACATGTTACTACAGCGTGGTTTCGCGCTCACAACCACCGCCCACCATAACCGTGGCCCCGTTGAGCGGTTGCAAGCCGCTGGAGCCGCTGTTGTTGCCTCACCAAAAGAGGTGGCGGCTGCCTCGGATATCGTGGTGGTCTGTGTGCCGGATGCTCCGCAGGTCGAGGCTGTTACGTTAGCTGCAGATGGAATTGTAGCCGGCGGACGATCCGGTCTCGTCGTGATCGACATGAGTACGATTGCACCCACGGCGACGCTACGCATCGGTGCTGCCCTCAAGGAACACGGCATCGAGATGATCGATGCGCCGGTGAGTGGTGGTCCTGCACGCGCCGCAACCGGCGACCTGACGATCATGGTTGGCGGTCCTGAAGCGATCGTTGAACACTGCCGGCCGGTGCTTGCGGCAATGGGCTCCAAGGTAATTCATGTTGGCCCGCTCGGCCAGGGCGAGGTCGTAAAGCTTGTTAATAACACAATCCTCGGTGTACTGATGACAGTGTTAGGTGAAGCCTTGACCATGGGTGTCAAGGCTGGGGCTGATGTCCATACTATGCGAGAGGTCATCATGGCCTCGGCCGGAGCAAACTACCTGCTGGATAAATGGATCGTGCTGACCGTCCTACAAGACCAGTATAGTGGCGGCTTCGCGACCGAGCTAATGCACAAAGACCTGGGCGCCGCCTTGCAGACTGCGCGTGACCTGGGTGTCGCCATGCCCACAGCGGCATTGGTGCAGCAGTTCTACCGCATGATTATGAGCGAGCATGCCCGTGATGACTATAGCGCGGTCACGTTGCTCAATCAGGAAGCCGCCAATATTTCTATTGCAACCGGTCAGCCGCGTAAGCCCTAGCCTTGCCTATGCACAAGCTGATGCTCATGGTCATGATAGGATTGGCAGTTGTGACCATGGCACTCCAATATATGATCCCGCGCACCCTGCCACCGCTTCATCTCCCGCCTCAGCAGACTGTGCATACGCGTAATCCGAAAGTCGGCGTCCATCTACGACTGACCGGTGTGGACGATGAAGCGCAAATCGACGCGCAGCTTGCAGCCGTGCGCGAGATGGGAGGCCATTTCGTCGTTGATCTTTTTCCGTGGGCCTATGCACAACCACTGGGGTCCGCGCAGTTCGACTGGCGCGGAGCGGACCTGCTCATCGCCCATGCTCATCAGCAGGGCCTCGAAATCGTCGCCCGGTTGGATATTGTGCCCGCCTGGGCAAGACCGCCAAAGACGAGCGACCGTTATCTTGAACCGGCCCATTACCTTGACTACGCACGCTATGCCGCCGCCTTCGCAGCGCGCTATCGTCGTGAAGTTCGCTACATCCAGCTATGGAACGAGCCCAATCTCAACCTCGAATGGGGCCTTCGCGATCCTGACCCCATCGGCTATGCCGCCCTGCTCAAAATGACCACCCCACTTATTAAAGCCGCCAACCCCGCCGCCTTGATCATAGCCGGGAGTTTCTCACCCGGATCGGCTGTGCCCGGCATCCGCATGGACGATCTCACCTACCTTCGAGCCATGATCCGCGCCGGCGCGCCCTTCGACATTCTTGGCATCCATGCCTACGGTGCCCGCGCTCCCGCCGACGAAGCGCCACATCCCGACCGCGTCAATTTCCGTCGCGTCGAGGTCTACCGTGACATGCTTAAGGAGTTGACACAGCCCCATCCACTGATCGTGACCGAAGGTGGCTGGAATGACCATCCACGTTGGAGTGGCGCCGTCACGCCTACCCAACGTGCCAAATGGACGGTCGAAGCCTATCGTATGAGTGAACAATGGCCCGATGTCATCGCCGTCTGTTTATGGGAATGGGAACTCCCCACGACGCACTCCTACCAGGACAACTGGACCTTCCTGACCCCGGACGGCACTCCGAAGGCCATTTATTACGCAGTCCAACAATACACACAAAGCACGCCCTAGCCGGCTCGCTTACTGCCCCGGCAGTCGTACCCGCCATACTTCTAGCTCTGGATTGCCGCGTAAGCCGTTGATCGTGCTGACCCGTTCCGCCCAGTGGCCCGAGTCGGCGACCGCTTTGAGAAAAACGGCCCGTGCCTTGAAAGCTTCCTGATTATCCGCGTGCGTCACATATAACTCCCGGCGGCTGAAACGCTGGCGTAGTTCGTTCCCAAAGGTTGTCTGCTCTGGATGGTAGTTGAAAACTTCCTCGACTGCTGTTTGCCCATTAGTAAGATACTCGACCGGCGGTGCGATTCCCCAGTCTAGTGCCACAACATGCTCGTGCTGTGTATCAAGGAAATGACTTAGGTCATAGATCGATGCCGAGTGGAAGGAGAGTCCACCGCTACTCGCCACAACCCGTAGGTAGCGTACATCTGTTATCCCTTGCGCTGCAACAATAAGGAGGCCCAATGTCACCAGTGCCATACGCCCCGTTCGCCGCCAGCGAATGCCCTGTTGCTTGAGCCAGTCATCGATCTCTCGCATGCCCAACCCAAAAATCATAGCGGGCAGCGCGACCGCAATCGCAAAATGCGTGGGCCAGAGCGCTGAGATCGTATAACAACTCTCGATAATCACGGCTAGTACGAGGAACGGGATGAACAGCAATCGTTGCCAGCCTTGTCTACGCCGGGCAAAGCTCGCAGTGACTACTACCGCCAGGGCCGCGATGACGGATAGCAGGGCTATCGTATTGGGAAACGTGCCGCCGAGATACCATAGGTGGTCGCCCGACCGTACGACATCGACTGCTTGGACAATCCGTTCGTGAAGATTATGCAGTACGGCCCGGTTATCTGCTCCCAGATATGTTTCGCCCGAACTTTGTTGCATAACCTCCAACGTCGCGCCACCAGTCTGCACGTTGTACAGCAAGAGCGGCGACAGGCCCACAAGCAAGCCGACCGTTCCCACCAGCGGAACTGGCCAACTGATTCGTCTTGCCGTAACCTGACGGTTTGCCTTAGCCCTTGCTGTCGGCCCCGTTCGCTGTTGCCACAATCTAATAGTGGCACAGATCATCCACCAGCCGACCAGTCCTGCCAATAGCCAGCCGGCATTCAGCTTGCTCCAGATTGCCAGCCCAAACAACCAGCCTGCCAACGCCATCGGCCACAGCCTGCCAGTACGCCACCACTGTGCTCCGGCTGCCAAAGCGCTCATCGCTAGCCATGTTGCCAGCGAGGTAACAAAGATGCCCTGGCGGGACCAGAAGACAAACGAGCCAAATAGCGCCAGCCACATGCTCGCCCAAAACGCCGCCCGTCTTCCATACAGCTGGAGCATGAACAGGTAACCGGCAAGGATCGTGAGTGCCCCCACCACTACTGACATACTGCGCAGTGCTATTACCTGCGCACCGCCCAACCAGATAAATGGCAATGCAGCATAGATTTGCAGCGCCCCAATATGGCTCTGTACCATCACCGGCAGCGTACGCCCCCCTACATGCAGTGCGAAGCCGTTGAGCGCAGCGACCTGCTCGTTATGGAGGAGTTGCACTGCCGGCAGTCCGCCTTCGAGCGCCTCATCATAATGTAGGCCCGGTCGGTCGAGGTACCAGCTTGCTACCAGCAAAAAAAGGAGGAGCGGGAGGAGGATAGGTAGCATGCGTCTGCCAAAAGCCTGGGCCAACGATCGCAAGCTTGTTGACTCTTCGAGTGGGGTGCTCACGTACCATTGGCCCCGTAGCAGCGGCTGTACCTGTGTGACATCAGAACCCGAATCTTACGTGCCCCGTTGGGGCATTGCTACCAGACATACGGGATAAGGCGATATTTCACTTGTGCCATATACTTGTCATATCCTGGCAGTTCTGCTCGCAGCGTGCGTTCTTCCTGCACCGCTCGAAATGCTATCGCAACGATGAGGAGCAGCGCCAAGCCTAGCCCATACCATGATCCGAGCAAGAAGGTTGTGCCGACCATCAATATACCAGCTGTGGCATACATGGGGTGGCGCACATAGTGGTACAGTCCCGTCGATATCACCGTTTGCCCGCGATCGGTTTGATCGCGGACGGCCGGCGACAGGTATGGATTCTCCCGAAACGTTAGAAAAAAGAGGTAGAACGAACCCAGCAGAAGCACCGCTCCTACCAACTGCAGCCAGCTTGCCATATGCGACCAGTGGAAACGAACGGCATCAAGCGGCATCAAGACGAGCCAGGCCAGAAAGATTACGTTCGCCACTCCGAAAAACACTTTATCCCAGTTCTTTTGATCGGGTTTGCCAATACCTGTCATGCGCTCAGTCAGCAAGCCGGGGTTGTGCTGGAGCAACCACAGGCTGATGGCGACGGTGAATCCAAAGAATAGAATCAGGAAGGCCCATCCTGCCGGCCAGACGGCGGTACCCGCCGCCAGAAATAGGGCCAGAGCGAAGACCACAAACATACCTACGATTTGTGCTGTTAGTAGTTTGAGATTAACCATCATTGGACATCTCCTTTAACTACATATACGCAAAACGACACTGCTCCGTTACAACTATGCCCTCCGCCATAGCACCATTGGTTCATCGGCACGTTCGTTTGGTCATTCTGGCAGGCACGATCTACCCTTTGACATAGGATAGTTTCTCCGCCACCTTGCCGTCTCGCACGCGAAATACATCGACGCCGCGTACATGTCCGCTCTGACCATCGGTCTGTATCCAATTATACTGCCAGCGCACAATACAGCGGTCTCCGTGCGTAATCATCTCCTCGGAACGAAAACTGGCCTGCGGCGATGAACGAAAAAGCGCTTCCCAACAGCGGCCCACTGCTGCCTGTCCTTCAAACCGCTCACCATCGGGCGCCGGGCTGGTGTTTTCAAAGACACAGTCACTGGTCATCAGGGCCATCACCGCCTCCACATCATGCCGGTTGAAGGCATCGTTGAACTGGTTGATGACTGTAGCCGTTGTTTTGGTCTGTGCATCTTCCTGCATGATTGCTTGCTCCTTAGTAAAGACGACTCTGGCGATCCCGAAATGCGGCGATTTGAGCACTATGCTCACGCTTATGACCGTAGTACATATAGACTATGACATCGTCCAAGGCATAATCGGGTCCATACCAGGGAAGCGTTCCGCTTTGGCACAGAGTTTCGGGCGGTACGGTGCCGATCAAAGCCATCACCTGTACATGTGTGTCATTGAACTCCGCTAAAACATGCTGGATCGTTGTTGCCCTACGCTTGCTCACCTCGCTGTCGTTGAACTGCACGCCCAGTTCAATAAAGCTGTTCAACACCGGGGTCGAGCCCTTCCCGGTAGCGACCGTCAAGATGTCGACCAGCACCCGTTCGTACGAGGCGAGGTGGGCGATGATGTCCTTGACTGACCAACTGCCACAGGCCCCTGCCGCTTCCCACGCTGTTTCGGGGAAGCCGGCGACGGCCTGGAGTACCGTCAGGTGCCCATATTTCAAAATATCCTGTGCGTTCATCGGGCTGTTCCTTTCCGCCTGCGTTCGGTGTATTGGTCTCCGCACGGGACGAGCGTCGAAGTACGCTCGTCCCATACCATTGACCTACGGAAGCGATTTGCCGTAGAGATGGCCGCCCTGGAAGTCCAGACCCACGTAGGGCTCATCGCCGACGACCCAGGCATCGTGTCCTGGCGAGAGAAGCTGCGCGTCACCTGGGCCTATTTCGCTCTCCGTTCCATCATCCATACGCACGTGGAGACGACCGGAAATGCCGTAGTTGAAATGCGGCACCTCGCAGCTCTCCGTACCGGCTGTGGGTTTCACATGCTCTGACCAGCGCCAGCCAGGCTGGAAGGTCAATTTCATGAGCGAGAGGTCACCAAAGGTGATCACTTCGACCGCGGTCTTGGGCAGGGTTCTAATCTCCTCCGGCGTGTTCAGACTCTTTGTCTCCATCATTGACATGAGCGTTCCTCCTTGTTGACATGCTCATTCTAGCCGGCGTGGATTGCGGAAACCATCGTGGTAAACACGGAGAGATTGAGGACGGCGTACGGAGATTACTGGAAGCGTAGCTTATGGATAAGGCTCTGGCTCACTCGTGCTTGCCAGACCCATTTCTACTGCCCATACGGCAATCTGCGTGCGCGAGGTGCAGCCTAGCTTAAACATGACGTTGCTAATATGGGTCTCGACAGTACGTTTGGTGACAACCAGAACGTTCGCGATGGCCTGATTTGATTTTCCTTGTGCAATCAAGCTGGCAACTTCACGTTCACGCGCCGTCAGCCCGCCAAAAGCATTCTTCGCTCGGCGAATTGGCGACCACGACGGCCGCTGGGGTAATCTGGCCATCGCCAAGTGCAGAAAATTGTCGCGTAGCGGTTCATCGGCGATAGATGCAGCGAGTTCTTCGATCACGGTGCGGGCAGTCGCAAACGCTTGTTCAGCTTCGGTCGTTCGCCTCTGCCCCTGATAGAGATGGCCAAGTGCGATACTAATGCGCCACTGTATCGGTCGCACCCCCTGTGCCATGGCAAGCGCTTGCGCTGACCCATAGGCGCTTTCGGCTTCAACGGGTCGCTGCGCCATGACCAGCGCATCGCCCCGCAGTTTCAGGACACGCAGGCTGTGTTGTTCCTGCGTGTCCTGAAACTGCGCTGCCATTAGTTGATCGATGATCGCTAAGGCACGTGCCGGATGCCCCTGTGCGAGCGCCAGTTCTACTGATGCGCACCAAGCCATCCGCTGCGCCATCGTTTCAGCTGGTGTGTTAGGGCTGAGGACAGCGTGCAGCAACTGCTCCGCCTGGGCAAGATCGTGCATCCGCAACGTAACCGAGGCGAGATAGCCCGTAGCAATGCACGTCCAAAACAATGATCCGCTCTCGTGCGCAAGCGCCAACGCTTGCACGCAGTGGTCACGCGCCTGCTCATAGGTGAGTAGGCCCTGCAACATTCCGCCGAGAACGGTATGGGCAGCCGTCTGCCATTGGCGATGCTCAATCTCTTGGGCGATGTCCAGGCTTTGCTGTGCTGCCGCTAATGCTCGTCCGTAATCCCCCTGCGATCCCAGGCACAGCCCGAGCTGGAGGAGCGCATAGGCTTCAGCTGAACGGTGCCCAATCTCGCGGGCAATGCGCAGCGCATGTTCGGCATCCTGGCATACCTCCGCCAAGCTTGCCACCGAGACTAAACTATCGGTCTGATAGGTCGCACCGCGCAGTGTTAGGGTTGCCAAGCTTGATGTCAGTCCAGGCTTGTCCCCAAGCTCCCAAAAGCGCGCGATCGCTTGGTGATAGTAGGCAGTCCCCTGGTGCAAATCGCCACCAAGATAACTCACCATACCGAGCAGGTCCAGCGTCTCAGCGAGGCCCCGTGCATCGTGGAGCTGCTCGAATAGGTCGAGCGCTTCCTGGTGGAAGCGCAACGCTTCGTGAGACTGATCCACATTCATATGCCAGTTGCCAATCCGGTTGAGACTGTGTGCGTGCAAGACCGGCTCATTGAGTGCCTGCGCTAGAGCTAATGCCTGGCGAAACCATGTTTCTGCCTGTGTATAGTCGTGCCCTGCCCAGAGACAGCCAAGGTTGATCGTGCTTTGCCATTCCGTCATGTGGTCATTCGTTGTATGGGCTGTGTCCAAGGCTTGGGTGTAGTCGCGTCGCGCCTGTTCGAACTCACCAAGCATTTCGTACGCCAGTCCGCGAGTGTGAAACATAGTTGGCACAGGCACCTGTCCCAGGTGAGCGGTTGCCTCGATTGCCGAGGTGAAATACTCGATGGCAGCACGAGGCGTGTAGAGTTGCAACGCCTTTGCTCCAGCACGTTGTGCATAATCTGCGGCCAGCTGCCAGGCCCGCGCTTGGTAAAAATGGTAGGCTAAGTCCTCCAGATGCACATCGCGCGTGCCAGCAGACTGCCGTTCGATCATTTCGGCAATTGTTTGGTGTAGTGAGCGGCGCTCACGCAGGAGCAATTGGGTGTAAATGGCCTGTCGTGTCAACGCATGCCGGAACGAAAACTCGTCGACGGATGCTTCGACAACGAGTTGCGCAGCCACAAGTTCCTTCATAAGCAAAAGGAACTGCTGCTCATCATACCCTGTCAGCCGCTGGAGCAGGACATAATCGAAATGCCGCCCGGCGACGGCTGCCAAACTGAGCACGTGTCTGGCCGCTTCGCTTAGCCGAGCAGTTCGTTGTTCGACGGCATCTTGTACGCTGCGTGGAATAGCAATCTCGCTCCGTAAGTGACGGGTCCAGTAGCCGTGGACGTAAACGATGTCGCCGGCTGCAACCAGCGAACTGAGCGTTTCTTCAACGAAAAAAGGGTTGCCTTCCGTTAGCGTGAAGAGGGCGTTCAAAAGTTCCCCGTGCAGAAAGCGGCGCATGCCGAATTCCGTGTGTTGCTCGTCGAAGATGGCGAGCAACATCGTACCGAGTTCGTCGTGGGAAAGTGGCTGCAGCCGAATCTCATGAGCAAGCCGTTCGCGGTCGAGTTGGGCCAGCCAGCTGCGTAGCGCCGGTTGCATCTCGTCGAGCCGGTAGGTGACCAGGAGCAGGAGCGGATGCGACGTGCTGTGCCGCGCAAGGTGGTGAAGCAAGTCCAGGCTGGTATCGTCGCTCCAGTGAACGTCTTCGATGATCAGCATGATCGGGGCGTCTCTGGAGCATTCAAGGAGGAATTTCGTCAATACGGTGAAGAGACGGCGGTTTTCTTGTTCTGGCTCAAGCAGTGGCAGGGGCGGTTCTTCCTCGGGGATGAGTTCTGGCAGCAAGGGAAAAAGGTCGCGAGCGACGGCTGTTATCTTGGCAGCGAGGGGCGATGCTAGGTTGGACGCTAGTAGTGTGCGCAAGAGGTCAAGCAGCGGTGCATAGGAATAGGTCAAGTCCGTCGGAAAGCAATGTCCTTGCAGCAGCAGAAAGCCCCGCTCGGCAGCGTAGCTTTTTGCCTCAGCAACCAGGCGCGATTTGCCAACCCCCGCTTCGCCACTCACCAGGACAAGCTGTCCCATTCCCTGTTGTACGCGCTCAACGAGCAGCTTCAAAGTTGCGCGGTGGTCTGCTCGCCCAATCAGGGTTGGACTGCTCATCGGTGGAGGGAGAGATACGCCCATAGTTTTCATTGCGCAGCGCCTTATCTTTAGGGTAGTGGTACTGACGTAGAGGGAACACCTCTAGTATACTCAAGCGAGTGCGACATTACTAGAGGGTAGTGTGGCGTAATAGTTCGGAAGGCAACAGTTCATGTGGCCCAACTGATATACCCACTCGTTGGTAACGAGAGTTCGGCACAGGATACAATTAGCACCTATGCTAACAGAACCTGCTATCTCCGATGACACTATCCTCACATATGTGCAGGCAAACTTCGGGCTGCGTATTTCGCACGCGACCTTTCTGCCAATCGGCGCGGATGTCAACAGTGCTGTGTACAGGGTCGTCGGCGATGATAGTACGCCATACTTTCTCAAGCTGCGGCGGGGAAACTTTAATGAGGTAGCAGTTACGGTCCCTGCCTTTCTGCACGCGCAATGTATTCGACGCGTCATGGCGCCACTCCCTACCACTACGCGCAAGTGGTGGGTGCATGCTCACGGCTTCGACTGGATGCTATACCCGTTTTTCGTGGGGAAGAACGGATTTGAGGTAGCGCTGTCGCAGCAGCAGTGGATCGCATT
>JBBRHB010000039.1:0-14950 GCA_038223355.1 Chloroflexales bacterium | reverse complement strand
GGGACGTGCATCACTGGCAAGATATCAATCCGGTCCATACCGAAGCACTGCTACAGTTGACGTGCGGCGGACCACAGATCATTTACCACGGCGGTTTGTTACATGTCCCGCTCCGTTACTTCAACGCCGAGACGCGCCGGCCCGGCTTACCACCCGACGTCAGCGCGCTGGTCCACGCACTTGCCGCCGACGAAGTGGCCGTCACGTTGGTCAACACCAGCCCTTTATACGCGCGACGCCTCCTCATCCAGGCCGGTGCCTTCGGTGAGCACAGCTTTACCTCCGCTACCGACGAAACAACGGGTACGACCGTCGAACAGCAGGGCCGCTATCTACGGCTGCTACTGCCGCCCGGCCGTTCGCTTGACCTGCGGCTCGGCCTCCGCCGCTATGCTCACCGGCCAAGCTACAGCCAGCCGGACTGGTTATGAAAACTATCCCGGCGTGCATTCGGTAATCGTTGTAACCTGCTTAAAGCCCGCCGCCTTGGCGACATGCTGGCTCACTAGATTCTCGAAGGTTGTGGTATAAGCGGCGATCGGTTTCCGCGACAAAATATCATCACACACGGCGGCGACGAGGCTACGCGCCAGACCCCTGGCGCGGTGAGCAGGGTGCGTCCAAAGTCCCAGGACTTCTGCGGTCCATGGTGTGTCGTACCCGGCCGATGCACGGCAAACGATCAGGTCATCGTAGACGATGGCCCACGGGCGACGACTCTGGAGCAGTTGGTCGAAGTCACTTCCACTCCAGCCACAATCGCTCCATTCAACCAGTGACCGGTCAGCCGGACCAAGCGGGCGACCCTCACGTGGGATAGTGCTGGCCGTGGTCGTGGCGAAGCCACGGACGCCAAAGCCCGTGGCTACAATCCCGTAACGCTGCTGAAGGATTGGCTTCATCCACGGACGGTGGACGAGCCAACGGCTAGAAAGTTCAACGGCGGGGTGTTCCATAAGCTCGTTGAGAGCTGCACTATCGAGCGCGTCAATGCGATAGCAGTGGCCACTACGATAAGGGTGAGCACATTTCATAAGGACACCGTGAATTGCCGGTACGGTGCCGGCGATCAGTAAGGTCGCCAGTGATTCGTGGAGCAGCGGCAAGAGCATTTCCAGGTTAGATAGGTAATCGCGTGCCAGCCAGGCATACGCCGCTGCATAACCTGAGAGATGCCAGTTCGCCCGGCCATTCATGATCTTGGCTTTTGGCGGATGCGTATACGTCCTTTTTCTACAACTGCGCCGACCGCTTGACCGGTGCCACCGAGCCAGTGCTGAATCCGCCGCCAGCGTTGCCGACCACGACGTAGGTCTTCATCATCGGGCAACAGCGGGCCATATTCAGCCTGTACATACAGATCGGTCAAGGCCGCAACATCCGGTTCAACCGGCGGGACTGCCGTTCCCAGCGCGCTGCTATACTCAAAAGGGGTCGCCGAAGGCTCATGCACGATGCCTTTCGCCTCACCGGCCCTGACTAATTCGTGGTAGAGCGCCCGGAGGTGCCCGTGCGGGCTCCGGGGACGTGGACGACGGTGTGACTCGTGAGGGCTATGGCGTATGCGCCTGCGCAAGCTCTGCGTGACAAGGTCAGTCCACTGGCTAACATCGCGCCAGAGCCGGCTCAATGAATGCAGCAGCCAACGCCCGATCCGCCAGCGCCCCAGCCAGCGCAGGAGATCAGAGTGCTGCTGCAGATACCGCAGCAGGGCAATCGCGAGCAGTACGAGCACGCAACTCCAGAAGATCAGACCGGGCACGAGCGGTCGCTCTCCCGCCGCGGGAGCGACCGGGATTTGTGGTGGCACAAAGGGCGTGATTGCGGGCGGCTTGAAGTCAGGTTTACCCTGCAGAAAGCTCAAGAGCCAGATGAAGGGTGTTATGACAATCGTGACGAGAAAGAGCAGCAACGTGCCGAGCAGTGTCGCGGCGATGAGTAAGACGTTGATCAAGGGCACCAGTGGGAGCGGTGGTACGAGCAGAGCGAGCGGTCCGAGTAACGGTCCGAGTATAAAGGCTCCCGCGATAACGAGGAGACCCATGCGCTGCCAGTTTTGGACGACGCCGGCTTCGACCTGCGCGCCATCTAAACTCCATCCATCCGTGATTTGGCGTAAGTGGGCTGCACTATGCAGTAGCAGGGCAACCAGTGCAGCGGCAAACGCGCCACCACCGGCGCGGGCGATGCTGGGCTGCAAGAGTTGAAACTGTGTGCGCTCGTCCCGCAACGCAAAGCTAGCGAGGAGGAGAGCCAGTGCCACCACCCCAATGAGTTGATTGTCAAAGCGTCGCACCGCTTCGGCCTGCTCTGCGTCGACATGACTGCGCTCGATCGTTTGGCGACTAAGCTGCGGTAGCGGGATGACTTCTGCACTCCATAACAAGACTTGATGGCCCAGTCCCGTGGCCATTGACCATGTTATAAAGGCCAGCAGCACATGCACCATATAGCGTTGGTTGAAGAAGGAAACTGGATCGCGAAGCCAGGGTGTGATCTGCTCGCTCACCGAGCCTCCATCGGTCAAGAGCGCCCAGACACGGACCACCGCCAAGATCAAGACCCACTCGAGTCCCCGCAAACGCCCCTGATCCCCCCAACTAAGCCGAGATGCCACAACGATTCGCTGCGTAATCAACGCCTCAACCACGATCACGAGGCCGACTGGTACAAGCCCCGGCACAGCAAAGCCGGGCAGCGAAGCTAGCGCGGCTGACAGGCTGGTCAGGACCCCACCCAGTAGTATGACCACCAAGAGCAAATTCCAGCCGTTGAGGAAAAGTTTACGCATGATTTGCCTTCGGACTCCCGCGTGCGTCAACACTCCAGTGTGCCAGCCGGCGCTGCTGTGCCAGGGCTAAGCCGCCTGGTGTGGGCTCCAGCAAAAGCAGCGCCACCTGTTGTCCGCGTCGCAGCAACTGCAGGACATGCGGCAGCTCATCTGGACCGAGGTCACTCATCACCAGCACGAGCGTCCCACCCCAGGGTAATGGCTGCTGCGCCAAAAGATTCCATAAGCTGCCCTCACGCGCCATTTGTAGCCGGCCTAATGCTTCCAAAAGAATACGCCGTTGACCATCGCCTTTGCCCAGCGGCAAAACCAGCCCGGTTCGCTCATGCTGCGGATCGAAGCCACTGGCCACCAGTCCGACCGGCAGTTTGCGAGCTAACAGTGCGACGGCCAGCGAAGCGACGGTCGTTGCCGCACGTTCCAGCGCGTCATGCAAGACACGGGCCGGGTAGTCGCCGGTGGCGAACGCTAAGGCGAAGGTGGTTTCAGGGCTGATCGCGGGATCGGCCCGGCGGACCATCAGGCTGTTACGATGAGCGGTCGCCTTCCAATCAATGCGCCGGACGCCGTCGCTGGCCTGATAGGCACGCACACCTGCCGGGCGTGCCGGGTCTTCGCCTCGCTGGCGCGTGCTCGCCAGTGGTCCAAATGGCAGGGCGGCCGGCAAACCCAATTCCATGACGGGTACGATCCGAGGCAACACCGTTATGGCGGTCGGCGCAATCACCATGCGCTGGGTTTGCCACCCGAGTACGTCTCCGCTCGCCAGCCGCATCGGACCAATCCGATAGTAGCCGCGTTGGCTGCTACGGAGTGGATAGCGCAGCGAGCGAGTTTCACCCGCAGGCAGTGTCAGCACCTGAGTCGCCACACCGCCTGTACGGAGTGCCGACGGGATACTTTCTTCGACTGCGAGCCACGGTACTGGCAATAATGAGCTATTGGTAATAAGCACTTCAAGTTCGGCGACCTCGTTCCAGCCCAAGGTGGTCGCTATTTTGCGCTCGATCCGTAGGCTGCGGCTCACTCGTCGGTTCCACTGCGTGGCCACAATGGTAGACACGCCGATGAGCACGGCAACCGCGCCCAGCAGCGTCGAGCGCAGGGCGACTGCAGCGAGGAATACACCCAGTGCGAGCAGCTGCATGCGGGTCATCATCGTGCTCAGGCCGTGACTTCATCAGCCACATCGACCGGTGTAGCGCCGACGATTTCCCGCATCACTGCGGTAGCCGTGCGTCCTCGTAGGGCCGACTCGGGCTTGAGCACCAAACGATGGGTCAGGATTACCTCAGCTAGCGCCTTGACATCATCGGGGACCACGAAGGTGCGGCCTTTAAGCGCCGCTGCCGCCTGCGACGCACGACATAACGCAAGTGTGGCACGCGGACTTCCTCCCAGCAGCAAATCAAAATGCTGCCGAGTAGCCGTGATCAACCGCAAAATATAGCCGACTAAAGCATCGCTGAGATGGATTGTGTCGAGTTGCTGTTGTAAAACGGGCAACACGCCGGGGCTAATGACCGGACGCAATTGTGTAATCGGATGCTCCCCGCCAATCAGGCGGATCATGCGCGCTTCATCGCTTAGGGTGGGGTAACCAACGCTGAGCTGCATCAGGAACCGATCCAGTTGGGCTTCCGGCAATGGAAACGTGCCTTCAAACTCGATCGGATTCTCGGTCGCCAGGACCAAAAAGGGCTCACCTAAAGGATACGTTGCTCCATCGACTGTTACCTGGCGTTCGGCCATTGCTTCCAGCAACGCCGACTGGGTGCGCGGCGTTGCACGATTGATCTCGTCTGCCAGCAGTACATTCGCAAACAACGGGCCGGGACGGAACTGAAACTCGCCCGATCCCTGGTTATACACCGATACTCCGGCGATATCGTTAGGCAACAAATCAGGTGTGCACTGAATACGACGAAATTCAACGCCGAGCGAAATTGCCAGCGCCCGTGCCAGTATCGTCTTACCGGTACCTGGCACATCCTGCAGCAACACGTGCCCACCGGCCAGTAAAGCGACCAGCAACTGCTCAACGACACTATCTTTGCCGATAATCACATGGACTACATTCGCCCGTATCGCCTCGGCAAAGCCCGCAATAGTGGGCTGCTCGGCGCTAGCACCGTTGCTCATGGCTGCGCTCCAGTAACAGTATTCATTGTACTTACACGTCCACTATCAATACGCCCCTGTCTCCTCAAAGGCGGCAGAGGTTAGAACCGGAGTTAACCACTACTTGGTCCGCGGGCCGATGCCCATTTCCTGACCATCCATGAGGCGCTGAATGTTTGAGCGGTGCATATAAATGACGACCACGAGCGCTACCCAAATATAGCCTGCGAAAACTGTGGGGAAGCGTCCGACATAGGCCATCCAGGTGCCGGCAAAGGCCACGATTAAGCTCGCCGATAGCGAGGCTAGCGAGGGGTAGCCCTTTAGCTTGTAGACAGCGGTCCAGACCAGCGCGGCCAAGACAAAGAGCCCCGGCTGAATGGCAAACAAAACGCCGCCGGCAGTTGCCACGGCCTTCCCCCCTTTGAAACGCAGGAAGATCGGGAAGAGGTGGCCCAACATAGCAGACATACCAACGATCATCGTCCACACGGGCGAAGTATGAGCCATGGAGGAAGCCACAAAAGTCGGCACTGCCCCTTTGGCCATGTCTAGAGCGAATGCCAACAGAAAGGCGCTAAAGCCGCAATTCCGCCATACATTGGATGCGCCCGTATTGCCGCTGCCGACCTTACGCAGATCAACGCCATGTGCTTTGGCAATCAGAAAACTAAACGGAATCGAGCCAATAAGGTAGCTAACCAGTAGTAATGCGGCCAGGGTTATCGCTGCCATAGCTTTCGCTCCTCCAAGACCACATGCTGTCCTCGATTCAACCGATGCTGCTGAAGATGCAGCTTCCGGCTATTATACCCCGGTCTTGAGCACTAGTCTCCGTGCCACTCTTTCATTTTCAACCGGCGGTAACGGCAGCGATTTAGTGTATGATCATGGTCGCGGGGTGAGGCCTGTGTTGGTAAACATCCCTTAGCTGGAGTTTGGCATGCGCTGTATCGCCTTTACTGGATTTTTAGGCAGTGGCAAAACATCGGTGATTCTGGCGACGGCCCGTGCCCTCGGGGCGCGTGGTCAGCGGGTCGCAATCATTGAAAATGAGCGGGGGGCGATCGGCGTTGACGGTCCCTACCTGGAGGCGCAGGGTCTGGGTGTGCGCGAGATTAGCGATACCTGTATTTGCTGTGACCTGCAGTCGAGCTTGGGCCATACTGTACGCTTGATCGATAGCTTGTATCACCCCGAGTGGCTGCTGCTCGAGCCGAGCGGCGTCGCCCATCCTGACGAGTTGGCAAACACGATCGAGGATGATGCAATGCCCGGCACCGAGTGGCGGCTGGTCGCTCTGCTTGACGCCGTACGCTTCGGTCGCCTGTGGGCCGATCAATCGGGCCTCGGCTACCTGTTACGCTGGCAGATCGAGCGCGCTGACTTAGTGCTCCTGACCAAGACCGATGTAGTTACGGCGGAGCAGCAAGCGCTGATCGAAGCAACGATCACCGGAGTGCGACCGGAGGTCAAGATTGTGCCGCTGGCCCGCACTGCGCAGGTTGGCGAGTTGGTACTGGCCGCGTTGGAGGAAGTTGCAGCATGCTAAAAGCGGGCAGTGCCGCTCGGCGCGTGTCACTCCATTTCGATCCGCCACAGGCCAGTTCACAGGTCGCCCGGATGATCGAGGATTACCTCCATGCCGTCGACCTGCGGCTCCAAACCATCGCTCCAGCCTGGGTTGGTCATTGCAAACTCCTGATCGATGTCGCTGGCGAGGCCGTGTATGGCTCGATTACGACTGCGGACGATGACGTGCGCTGGACGGGTACCATAACGTCTATCCTGGCTCATGCCGAGCTTACAGTGTATGCCGCGATCTATAACCTGTCGGATGAGCAGGTGGCAGGCGTGTTGGATGCGTACCTCCCGCAGCTTACACAAGCTGTCTCATAGCACGTTAGCTATAGGTAAAGCCTAATGCGGCGTCGTACACTGACGACTCGTCTGACCTTGTCATATTTGCTGGCGACACTCGTCGGCCTAATGTTGTTGGGCGGTAGCGTGCTGGGACTCGTCGCGCGTGGTCTGCAAACACAGCTGCTTGATGCCCTACAAAGTCAGACAACCGTATATGCCGCCTATGCTGCTACCCTCGCGAGTGATACGGCGACGCTTGGTGCGCAAGCCCAGGCAATTGTGGCGCGTTTTCCGACTCCGCCCGATGTCGAGGTTCGCATCTTCGCGACCAACGGCTCGCTCCTACTGCCTAAAGGCCCGTTGGGCATATTTCCCTCACGTCCGGTCCGGCCGTACCTGGTGAATTCGCTTGTGCTTCCACCGGTCGGCCAGGACGAAGGCCGTCGCTATGCTGCGCAGCCGGTCATCGTGAACGGTCAAACGATTGGCGTAGTCGAAGTGTCGCGGAGCGCCGCGCGCATCGGTCAGGTCCTACATACGCTGGTAGTTGCCTTGCTCCTGGCTGCAGTAGTCGCGACGTTAGGCGCGTTGCTGCTGGGAACGTTGTTGGCTCGAACGCTAACACGGCCATTGCATCAACTACGCGATGTAGCCGGGGCGATTGCTGCCGGTAACCTGGCAACCCGCTCGCCCGATCATAGTCCCGACGAAATCGGTCAGTTGGCCGCCGAGATCAACAGTATGGCCGACGATTTGCAAAGTCGCATCGAGCAGATCGAGACTCTGGCGACGACCCGCCAGCAGTTTTACCGCAATGTGTCGCATGAGCTTCGCACACCCCTGACCGCGATCCGTGGTATGGCCGAAAATCTGGAAGATGACGCAACGCCGGAGCAGTTGGCCGCATTGCAGGTCATCCAAGCAGAGGCCGCGCGGCTGCAACGGCTGGTCGAAGAGCTACTACAACCGGGCGATCAGGTGTTGCAGCCGCTCCGTCAGCGTCGGACCTTCGACCTCCGAGCGTTGATCGATGAGTGTTGTACGCTACTCCTCCCACGTGCGGAACGTAACGGTATCCTCCTGCGCTCGAGTTTCACCATTTCCAGCCTCATCAGTGGTGACCGTGACCGCGTCAAGCAGGCGATCCTGAATATGCTCGACAATGCTTTGAAATGGACCCCGGCACGCGGGCGGATCATGATTGTAGGCAACCAGCGCGCTGGAATGGTGACGATCACGATCCACGACACTGGACCGGGCATTCCACCCGCCCTCCGCCCCCATCTTTGGGAACGTGGAGTCCATAGCAGCGATGGTGGGCAGGGCTTCGGCCTAGCGCTGGTGAAAGAGGTTGTTGAAGCGCATGGTGGCAGGGTGCAGCTTGATAGCGGTCCGGGCACCGCGATCAGCGTACACTAGCCCCTCGTCCACGACTAGCGGTAAGTTCCCATCGTTGCTCTGCGGTATACTGGCAACTCGCGCCTGAAAAAACGTATTGGTCTTTAGTCGGCGCTGTTACCCATAACTATGGTACGATATAAGCACCTCGCCCCAAGCAATTGCGGCTGGTTGATTGGCCTGTGTAAGGAGTTTGGTATGACGAGTGTCTCCAACATCTACCCCCTGTTGTAATCGGGAGACACATTCCGTGTCTCCGCTATAAGGAGGCACCATGCTACAGGTCCACAACCTACGTAAAAGCTACGGCATTGCCACTGTGCTTGCCGGAATCTCATTCGTTATCAACCACGGTGAACATGTCGGGCTGATTGGCCCGAACGGTGCAGGCAAGACCACACTACTCCGCTGCATCATGGGCCAGGAACAACCCGATGCTGGTGCAGTTACGCGTGCACCCCAGGATTTGGTGATCGGTTATCTGCCACAGGCTGTTGCTACCCTCAATGACACGACCGTGGCCGCTGCCCTCGCCAGTGCCCAGGCTCCACTGCTTACTGCCGAAGCAGCCCTACAGCAAGCCACCGACTCTTTAGCAACCACCGGCGACCTCGACGCGGCACTCGCGGCCTATGCTGATGCATTGGCGAATTTTGAAGCGCTAGGCGGTTATGAACGCGAACACCGTGCTACGGAGATTGCCGGTGGTCTCGGCTTAGGCGATCTCGATCCGGCGCTGCCGGTCTCTGTGTTGAGTGGTGGCCAGAAGACGCGCCTCGGGCTGGCGACTTTGCTCCTGCAGGAGCCTGATCTACTGCTGTTGGACGAGCCAACGAATCACCTCGATACAGTCGCTCTCGAATGGCTCGAAGGCTTTGTCCAGAGCTATCAAGGGGCCGTGCTGGTGGTATCGCATGACCGCGCTTTCCTGGATCGAACCATCACCCGCACACTTTACCTCGATCCTCTATCACGCACGATCCGCAGCTACCCCGGCAACTATACCGCTTTTTCGGCAGCCCGCGCTGCCGAACGTGAGCGCCAAGGTGCGGCCTGGCAAGACCAACAGCTCTATGTTGCGGCAGTCGAGGTCGATATTGGCCGCATCAAAGGTGATGCGCAGAAGGTTCAAGCAGGACCAAAGCGTGGTCGCGATTATTATGGTGGCGTGTCGTCGAAGCTGGCTAAACAGGCTAAATCACGCGAACGCAAGCTTGAGCGCTATCTGCAGTCCGAGGAGCGCGTCGAGAAGCCCCAGCAGCACTGGGAGCTTAAGCTCGACTTCGGGCCTCCACCACAAAGTGGACGTGCGGTCCTGCGCATCGAGGATCTTGCCTTCGGCTATCCTGCTGCGCCGCTGCTGTTTCACGACCTTACGCTCGACGTCCAATATGGCGAACGCATCGCCTTGGTTGGACCAAATGGTGCCGGCAAAACCACCCTGCTTCGCCTGATTGAGGGCCGCTTAGAGCCTTTAGCTGGACAAATCCGGCTAGGGACGAACGTGCGAATTGGCTTGCTGGCGCAGGAGCACGAGACGCTCGATCTCAGCCGTACGGTGCTTGCGACGGTACTAAACGAGCGTGCTATGAGCGAAACCGAGGCCCGTACCTTTCTCCATTTCTTTTTGTTTGGCGGCGATAGTGTCTACGTGGAAGTGGGCGCGTGCTCACTCGGTGAGCGGAGTCGTTTACAGTTGGCATTGCTAGTGTTGCGTGGCTGTAACCTTCTGTTGCTCGACGAGCCGCTCAACCATCTTGATATCGAGGGCCGCGAGCATTTCGAGGCTGCGCTCAAAGCCTTCGAGGGCACGGTGATCGCAGTCGCCCACGACCGTGCTTTTTTACACTCCTTCGCCGAACGAGTGGTCGAAGTGCGCGATGGCCAGGTGCGTGTGACACACTCATACCCGCGCGGCTGACGCACCATCGGCAGCGACGCAAACATAGATGTCCGGCTCATAGCCTACCGCGTGACGGTACGCGGCTGCCACCTGCTTCTTGAAGCGATCAACGGCTTCTGGATCGACCAGGCTCACCGTGCAGCCGCCAAAGCCGGCACCTGTGAGGCGCGAGCCATAGGTGCCGGGTACCTGTTGAGCTGCCTCAACCAATGTATCAAGCTCGTTGCTCGACACCTGATAGTCGTCACGCAAGCTACGATGTGATTCATCCATCAGATGGCCAAAAGTAGTCAACTCACCGGCGCGTAAGGCCTTGACGCTATCAATCACACGTGCATCCTCAGTTACGATATGACGGGCACGCTGCAGAATGACCGGCGGGAGCAGAGCGGCATGGGTTTCGAGGTCGGCCGGGCTCACATCACGTAAGGCCTGAATGGCCGGCAGCACCGGCTGGAGCAGACGAACTGCTTCCTCACATTGCGCTCGACGCTCATTGTAGGCCGAATGCGCCAGTTCCCGGCTTTTCTTGCTGTCGCATACCACGATCCGCACATTGCTCGGGATGGGAATGGCTTGTGTGCTATAGTCACGGCAATCGATCAGCAACGCATGGTCACGCTTACCCAAGGCCGAGATCATCTGATCCATGATGCCCGAATTAACGCCGACCCAGTCGTTCTCGGTGCGCTGTGCCAACTGTGCGAGTTGGACGCCCGGCACCACCTGTCCGCTCAGCGCAGCAAGCGTTGTCCCCATCGCCACCTCTAAGGCCGCCGATGAAGAAAGCCCCGATGCCCGTGGCACATCACCCATCACCACCAGATCGGCCCCGCTCAGCTGGTAGCCGGCTTGTTGGAGCAGCGCAGCCATCCCACGGGCATAGCTTGTCCAGCCTCCCACCTCGTGGCTGATGCTGTCGAGGTTGAGCGTGGCCTGTGAGCCAAGGTCATGAGCGTAGAGGTGGAGGCTACGGTCTGTGCGTGGGCGAGCAGCGACCGCCGCATCTAGATCGATCGCGACCGGCAATACCCATCCTTCGTTATAATCCGTGTGCTCCCCAATCAAGTTAACGCGGCCTGGCGCACGACCGATGAGGGCTGGAGCCATGCCGTAGTGTTGTTGGAAGGCATCGATAATAACTTGTGCGGCGATCATAGCTGCTCCAGTGTAACGCTTGAGCCGCTAGAGTAGCATATGATGCCGCGTTCGGGCAATGACACTCTGAAGGCGCTCCCAGGTCACTCCGACAGGTGGTCATGGTCTTCCTCCACAACCAGAACGTGATGCGGGTATCGACTTGCCGCACACATTCAGTAACTGATGAGCGGTATGAATGTGCTATAGCAGGCCGCTGTCATTCCATCACTCTCAGTACTAGGGTCTGACTCGCCCTGGTTATTGAATGCCCGTATCTGGTAACGGAACGTTGTGCCACAGTTGAGTTGTCCATCAATGAACTGGGTAATATGTGGACCTACCCAGTTGAGGAGCAGCCATCCTCCGCTTGTTGAGTCCCACTTATAAACTCGGAAGCCATCCTCGTTTGCCGACGTATCATCCCAATTTAGCGTTATGCTGCTATTTGTAGTACCACCCACCTGTAGGTTGCCTGGCTGTCCTGGAGAAGTAGGCAGTGCACCAATCGTGATTACAGTACTTTGCCGTGCATTATCAAATGCTGGAGTTAATGCTGCCTGTGGTCCGGCTGCTCCGCTAGGTGCAGTACTACTGAGTAGTTGTATAACAGCGGTACTCGGAATGGGATCGCCGCTGTTTGAAATGAAACGGAACGTTCCTGCGCAGAAACGACCATACGGTAAGGTGCTGCCATCGACCACTGCAGCACGCGTGATGCGCAGCAACCCATTAGTTGGGTCATCAGTAATATTTGGACTTTGATTCAAGTAGCCGAGGTTCTGGTTTGTATTCAGACACTCAGGTGACGAATAGCTACTTGATGAACTGTCATAGGCTAAGAGATTGGGCGAATATTGCAGCGTGAAATCCGTTGATGATGCTTGGGTAGCAGGGTTATTTTCCATGTATACATCAAGATCAACCGTGCCGCTGGTCGCGATTGTATACTCTGTTTGATTGAAGAACACTGCGGTCGTCTCACCGATAGGAGTTGTGGACGTGCTGTCCGTCGGTTTTACAGCCGCACTCAATGGATTATTTTGGAGATAGCCCTCGCGCCAAAGCTCGAAGTCCAGTAAGTCGACACTTCCGTCACCATTGAAGTCGGCACGACTCGTTGTGCGCGCACCTTGCTGCTGAGCGATGAATTCTTCCCGCCAGAGTTCAAAATCGGCAAGCGTCACAGTTCCGTTGCAGTCTGTGTCACCCTTTGTCTTAAGGGAACACGAACTAGTCGTTACCACGAAACTCCACTCCGCCGAAGGCGAACTGAATGCCGCACCATCGTTAGATTGGACGTGCCAGTAGTACACACCGTCTACGGGTACATCAAAAGACGAGGTGGTGTTCGTCGAAAGAGGTGACGTCAAATGCCATGAATTGTCCGCACTGCGAATTGTTACGGCAAAAGTCCGATAATTCTGCGGCCCGTTATCAGGGTCACCGGTATCCTTCCATTGCAAGGTCACTGTGCGACTATTAACGACTGCCCCATTGTTAAGTGCAATCTGTGATGGGATGCTTGGACTAATATTGCCTTGCGGCGTCAACCAGCCGAGGGCCTGACGTGCCGGCTTGCCATTTCCATAATTGTCCTGAACTACGCTCCAGTTGCGTATTGTCTCATTCAGATAACCCTGCTGCTGTGCAGTTGTGGCCCCGGGCAACAAGGTGAGGTTTTGGTTGAGTGTTATAATGGTGCCATTCCCATTGCAATCAATACTTGCGGAAACCACAATTGCCGTATGCCCAAAAGTCGTGAGCAGACCGGAGTTATAGTCCCACGTATTGAAACTGATAATATCACCGGGCTTGGGCGCATGACCACTAGTGCCATTGTTCACTTTTTGTAGTGGCGTACTCCCATGGCCAATTGGATAATTGGCGACAACATCTTTACCATTGGCACTATACGGCGCTATGCCATAGGCTAGGTACATGAATCGCATCACTCCATCGACCCATTGCCCTTCGACCGCGTTACCCCCCCCAAAGCGGGTTTGTGCTGCAAAGCCTGAGGGACCTCACGCCTTTACACCGCGATACGAACCACCGAGAACTACCGCATCACGTCCCGTATGTTTTCGGAAATTATTAGTATCGCAGTCTCCACTCCACCACGCAGGTAAGGGCAAATCGCCAGCCGCCTGGATCGTAACAGTATTCGCCGATGCGGCCACTCTTGGCGTCACAGGGTTGAGACTCGCGTTGACGAGGATCATGAGGATGGACAGTAGCAGCATTCCGACGTTGGCAAATCGGTGAATGGGCGAATGACAGTAAGACACGATGAAACCCTTTCCTCTATAAAGAATTGCTGGCTAGGTTCGCGGGGTCGTGCTTATACCGAATAGCTGTGTAGATACACTGTACTGTAAGGGGATATGCGTGGGGCTTCCCCCGCGTATCTGCTAATCATGCATCGCCTGAGCTAATTCGTATTAGTACTACAACGACACTTCCCGCAGATTAGCGAGGCACCGCTTGATATGTGACCGTTTGACGCGTTCGTTGCGCGCTTGCATGGCTCGCAGCCACTGCAATAACTCGACCCGACTCCACGTGCGATGCGGCAGGAGCTCGCGCAGCACGCGACTGATTTGTTGCCGCGTCACCTGCGGCATCTTTTCCCCCCACTCCTGTTGCACCTGCAACAAGAACGCGCCCGCTAGCAACGCCAACGTGATATGGCGATGCCAGCCCCGCCAACTCCGCACCTCATACTCAGCCAATCCGGTTTCGCCCTTCTCCGTCTGAAACTCGCTCTCGATCGGCCAGCGTTGTGCCCCCACGGAGCCCAGCGTCCACACCGACGTTGCTGCTGGCGCGTTCGACAGGTAGCTGCGCGCTTCGCTCCCGTCCAGATTGCGCCGCAGCACCAACCAACACTCGCGGCCTGGCACGCCGTCACGGCTTTCGCAGATGCGCTGCGCCGCGAACTGCTAGCTGCGGGGTCTTGCGCCCCTCTGCCACCGTCAACGCTGTCCAGCTTGCATCGCCCTGCGCTGCGAGGATCAGGCTGACCGATTGTGGCAGGGCACTCCCCAGAACGAGACGCAGTCGTGTAGGACGACGCCGGCGCCCGCTGCTCGCCGGCACCGCGACCTGTGCCGGTTGGGTGAAGACCTGCAGGTAGCGCGGCACTTGCAGCACGTAGTGCCAGCCGTCAGCATCCAAGGCGTCACGCAGTTCCGGCATGCGGCCATACCATTCATCCGCTGTGACCCAGTTCCCTTGCAGATGGCCGAGGCTGCGGGCATGGCGAAGCATGGTCAAAGCGAGTTCAGCTTTATTGGCAAAGGTGACACTGGCGGGGACACCGGCCTGCTGACAGCGCTCAGGGTCGTC
Source organism: Chloroflexales bacterium (assembly GCA_038223355.1). Taxonomy (GTDB): domain Bacteria; phylum Chloroflexota; class Chloroflexia; order Chloroflexales; family Kallotenuaceae; genus JACDGP01. The sequence continues at coordinate 386 of JBBRHB010000039.1, read as the reverse complement.
GAGCCAGCCCTTAGGGAGGTACAATCGAGCATCAACCAACGCATGACCGCGCGGCGAGACATAGGCCATGAAGACGCCAAGCTGGCAATTGGCAACCTTGCCAAGCGCACCACAGTATTGGTGGGCGACGCCAACCGAATGGGTTCCTTGCTTGGGAAAAGCGGTTTCGTCCAGCACGAAAACACCAGTCGGTGCAGTGAGCCGAGGGGCGAGGTAGCGCTGCAAGACATCCAGCAGGGGTGTCATGAACCAGGGTGCTTCGGTCAGCAGTCGTTGCAGGGCACGCGGCGTGGCTCCCGCGATCGTTTCAGCAACATTTTCAGCATTACGACGATCAGTTTGCTGGACCAGCAGTCCGCGCAGATATTGTTCGCTGCGGCGCTGGG
>JBBRHB010000038.1:0-15039 GCA_038223355.1 Chloroflexales bacterium | reverse complement strand
GGGGCGTGAGAAACTGGCGATGGTTTGCGAGTACTGTCCCAATACTTGGGCAGCATGGCTGAGGGCATCACCGGGCTTGATCGTGCCATCGGTCCAGATTTCTAGGATCAAGCGATCATAGTCGGTCATACCGCCGATGCGCGTATTTTCGATCACATAGTTCACGCGCGGGATTGGCGTAAAGATCGCATCCACCGGAATCTCGCCGATCGGCACCGGGTCGCGGTTTTCGACGGGCAAGTAGCCACGGTGGCGTTCGACCGTTAGCTCAAGCTCAAGGTTCGCATCATCGCCATCCAAGGTCGCGATGTAATGGTTCGGATTAACAATCTCGACATTACTGGGCGCGTCGATATCGCTGGCACGCGCAATACCGCCACCACGCTTCGACAGATGTAACTTAACCGGTCGCTCAGCATACGAGCGCAAGCGAATACCCTTGACGTTCAGCACGATCTCAGTCACGTCTTCGCGCACACCGGTGACCGTCGCGAACTCGTGATAGACGCCATCGATCTTGATGCGCGTAATAGCAGCACCAGGGATCGATGAGAGCAGCACACGCCGCAAGGCGTTGCCCATGGTATGACCATAGCCGGGCTCAAGCGGCTCAATGCGAAAGCGGGCATAATTTTCTGCCGCACGTTCGACTTCAATTTTTGGCAGTGCAAGGTCGAGCATTCTTTTTTCTCTTTCGGTCCAGTGGTGGTAGGAGCAGAACGCAGCCTACCACCCTGCCCCATTTAACGGCTATACAACTCGACAACCAACTGCTCGTTCACGGCCAGATCAAGTTCGCCACGCTCTGGGAGCCGGACGATCCGGCCACTAAGCGCAGTAGGATCTAACGACAGCCATTCCGGGATGCCTTTTTTGCGCAGAATGCCACTGGCGTCGAGGTCCTTGAAATAGGTCCGGCTGCGGCTTTGTGAACGCACTGTTAGCTCATCCCCAGCTTTTACGAGCGCTGAGGGAATATCGGTCTTGCGTCCATTAAGCATGAAGTGACCGTGCCGCACCAATTGGCGTGCTTGCGAGCGTGAATCGGCAAAGCCCAGGCGATAGACTACATTGTCCATGCGCCGCTCAAGCGTCTGCAGCAGATTCGAGCCGGTAATGCCTTTCATGCGCGAGGCAGCGGCAAAATGGCGGCGGAACTGGCGTTCGAGCACGCCATAGATGCGGCGTACCTTTTGCTTTTCGCGCAACTGCACGCCGTAGTCCGATAACTGGCGGCGGCGATAGCTCTGACCGTGCTGGCCAGGTGGGAAGTTACGGCGTTCGATGGCGCACTTCGGCGAGAAGCAGCGCTCACCCTTCAACATTAATTTAACACCTTCCCGTCGGCATAACTTGCAGACAGGACCTGTATAACGTGCCATGATTCTTCCTTATGTATACAGGGCAGTTTACACACCCAAGGGGTGCTTCATCCTACTCAATAACAGCATACTCTTAGACGCGGCGGCGCTTTGGTGGGCGGCAGCCGTTATGTGGAATCGGCGTCACATCGGTGATCGCAGTTACGGTCAGACCGGCCGCTTGTAGCGAACGAACTGCCGATTCACGACCCGAGCCGGGCCCCTTAACGAAGACTTCCACCTGACGCATGCCATTGTCCAGCGCCTTGCGGGCAACGGCCTCGGCGGTGATTTGGGCAGCATAGGGCGTCGACTTACGCGAGCCGCGGAAACCGTGCGAGCCGGCGCTCGACCAGCAAACGACATTACCTTGCGGATCGGTCAGGGTAATCAATGTGTTGTTGAAGGTCGCCTGAATGTAGGCCTGCCCACGAGGCACGTTTTTACGTTCACGACGGCGACCACGCTGCGGTTTCTTCGCAGTTCCCGTTCCGGTTTGTTGCTTTGCCATGAATATCCTCAGCTAAAAGGAACGGGCAGTTCACAAGATACAAATATCACTGCGGCCAGACCGGTACCACGTCGGCACACGTTAGGCGCTCCACTTGCTTCAAGTGAACTGCACGTTGCTACTTCTTGGTCGCCTTCTTTTTGATACCGATCGACTGGCCTTTACGACCACGCCGTGTGCGAGCATTGGTGCGGGTGCGCTGACCATGCACCGGCAAGCCTTTACGATGGCGAAGCCCACGGTAGCAGCCAATATCCATGAGCCGCTTAATGTTCAACTGCACTTCACGACGCAGGTCGCCTTCCGTCCGATACTCGCCATCCACGATTGTACGGATCCGGTTGACCTGGTCTTCCGTCAAATCCCGCACACGCGTCGTGCCGGCGATGCCAACGCGACCTAAGATCTTTTGGCTACTGGTCAACCCAATGCCAAAGACATAGGTCAACCCGATCTCGACCGTTTTGTTACGCGGGATGTCAACCCCCGAAATACGAGCCATTCTTCCTCCACTACAGCCTAGAGACGGCACCCAATAGCCGCCCTGCTTTACGTTGCTTAGCCCTGGCGCTGCTTATGCTTAGGTTGTTTGGAGCAGATGATCCGCACAATCCCACGCCGCTTGATGACTTTGCAATACTCACAGCGTTTCTTGACCGATGCCCGTACTTGCATACTTAGCTCCTCCTATACAACAGGCCACCATGCTCGCAAACAAACGCGGACCCACCACCCCTCCGTAAGCGGGAGGGCGACGAGTCTGCGCGGCGGCAGGGTCGTTTACCTGTGACGATAGATGATGCGGCCCCGTGTCAGATCGTACGGCGATAATTCCACTACAACCCGGTCTCCACGCGCGATACGGATATAGTGCATCCGCATCTTGCCCGAGATATGAGCCAGCACTTCGATTCCATTATCTAGCGATACTTTAAACATCGCGTTCGGCAGCGGTTCCATTACCGTGCCTTCGATTTCGATCGCATCCTTGGTAGCGGCCTGCTTTGGCATAACTCCGTTTTGGCTCTCAACTTTCCTGCGGTCGGACCGATTTACCCATCATCCGCCGCCCGTGCAATTGCCTGCACTTGTGTGCGGGCATATAGTACCATCAATCTAAGGCCTTGTCCAACGCTCAGCCAGGGTTCAACTCCCGAGATAGGCGGTCGGTCACGTACTCAACGTAGGTATTGCCGTCGACCTCGTGGAGCAGCCCAAGGCCGCGGTAATAGTCGATCAAGGGCATGGTTTGGCGGAAATAAACCTCCAGCCGGTGACGAGCAGTCGCCATGTTATCGTCGGAGCGTTGGTAAAGCTCGCCGCTACATACATCACAAATGTTTTCTTCCTTGGATGGGAAGTAATACAGGTTGTATGATTGCTGGCAACTGCGGCAGGTTTGACGTCCAGCCAGCCGTTTCAGGAGGATGTCGCGCGGCGCATTCAGGAATATCGCCGCATCGATCTGCTGACCGTGTGTAGCCAGGCTTTCACCCAACGCTTCGGCCTGTTCCTTGGTGCGGGGGAAGCCGTCAAAAATAACGCCGCGCTCGCAATCTGGCTCGAAAATGCGCTCCAGAATCATACCGATAACGACGTCATCTGGGACCAGCTCGCCTTGATCGATAAACTCACGAGCCTTTAAGCCAAGCGTTGTCTCGTCACGCATTGCCTTGCGCAGCAAATCGCCGCTGGCGACATGCCGCAGACCCATGCGTCGCTCGATAAATTTGGCTTGTGTGCCCTTGCCGGCCCCCGGTGGTCCGACCAGAATAACGTTCATCCCGCTTCCTTCATCCTCGAGGGTTGAGGGCAGCCTCATCGCCGCCCTCGAAAGACCCGCAGCTACTTCGTAATATAGCCTTCATAGTTACGCATGAGTAACTGCGACTCGAGCTGGCGCATCGTATCGACGGCGACACCAACCACAATCAGCAAGGCTGTAGCACTCAGTCCCACATTGGCGATACCAGTCAGGCCGGCCGTAAGATAAGGCAGCACTGCTATCACACCGAGGAAGAGCGCCCCCGCTAGCGTGATGCGGTTCAGCACTTTGCCCAGATAAACTTCGGTTGCTTTACCGGGCCGAATACCGGGAATGAAGCCACCGTTATCCCTGAGCGACTGAGGCAGGTTTTGCTGTGCGAAGAGCACAACCGTATAGAAATAAGTAAAGCCCACCACCATCAGGAACAGCATCAACGAATAAACGACATTGCCATTACGCGCCTGCGGACTAAAGGTGCTATAGATACCACAGGCAATCGTGTTCCCAATGCCCTTGGCACTTGGATCGGTATTACAAAAATAGGAGGCCACAACGCCCGGGAAGAGGAGGATCGATTGGGCGAAGATCAAGGGGATCATGCCGGCCATATTGACTTTGAGCGGAATGTGGGTGTTCTGACCGCCATAGACCTTATTACCCTTCATCCGGCGCATATACTGGACCGGAATACGCCGCACGCCTTCCTGGACGACGACAATCGCGAAGAGCGTGAGCAGCAGGATGATGCTAAAGGCGATCAGGCCGATCACACTAACCGACGCGCTGCCGGTGGTAAAGAACTGAGTTATCGTCGCAAATAGACGTGCCACGATGCCGCCGAAAATAATCATCGACAGGCCGTTGCCGATACCGCGCTCATCAATCAATTCACCCATCCAGACTAAGATCATGGTACCCGCCGCCATCGACAACAAGATGGTAATCGTCGGCAGGAAATCCTTGCCTGAGAAGAGTGAAAAGTTGAAGCCGGTCTCGAACAAGCCTTGGCCGCCGCTGCTCGTCGCGCGGGCCAGCGTGGCCGTTTGACCATAGGCTTGCAGCAATGCTAATGGTACGGTGATGTAGTACTGCAAGCGATTGATCTTGTTACGGCCTTGCTCGCCTTCTTTGGACCATTCTTCCAGCGCCGGGATTAATGGTTGCAGCAACTGCACAATGATCGAGGCCGTAATGTAGGGATAGACGCCCATCGCGGCGATCGAGAAGTTTTGCAGTGCACCACCCGAAAAGAGGTTCAGGATGCCGAGCAACTGGTTGCCTTCGAGCACCTTGCCGATACCGGCGGCGTTGGTGTGGGGTACCGGAATATGGGCAATCAGCCGATAAATAAATAACATACCAATGGTAAACAGGATCTTGCTGCGTACCTCGGCGATTCTGAGTGCATTGCTGACAGCTTGAAGCATGAAGTTCCCCTAATGCGGACCGAGGACTGAGTCCACTTACTGGTCAGTCCTCGTAGCGCGGCACTCCGTATGGTTAACGACCGCGCGGGCGACGAATCACTTCCCATGCCGGGAGCATCGTGACCGTACCACCCGCCGCTTCGATTTTTTGTTGGGCACTTTTCGACACTTTGTGAACGCTCACGCGCAATGGCCGTGCCACATCGCCATCGCCCAAAATCTTGATCTGTTTCTTCAAGTTTTTGACTAAACCGGCCGCCAGCAGAACCTCGGGCGTAATCTCTTCAACCTGGGAGGCTGCGAGATCGCCAACATTAAAGATCTCATAGGTGACGGAATAGCGGTTAAAGAAACCAACACCACGCTTGAAGGGCATACGGCGGGTTATTTCGTTCTGGCCGCCTTCAAAGGCGCGATGCGGGCCCGAACCGGCGCGGGCGGTCTGACCACCCATACCTTTGCCGGCCGTTTTCACACTACCCGAGCCGTGACCGCGGCCCACGCGCTTGGTATCGCGGTGTGAGCCGGGTGCTGGCTTAAGATCGTGAAGTTTCATACGTCTTGCTCCTTGCGGTCGTCATCACCGCGTCACCAGTGGCGCTGGTATACGTTCTGCTTTTGCCGGTGGGAGTCGCGGCAGCGCCTTCGGCGGCAACCTCTTCCATCAGCACGAGATGCCGCACCTTGAAGCACATGCCACGCACCGCCGGATTGTCGGGCAGCAATACGCTCTGGCGGATTTTGCGCAATCCAAGCGAGGCGACCGTACGTTTCTGATCGTGGCTATAGCCGATCGTACTCTTAATGTAGGTAACCTTAAGCTGTGACATTGCTCGCTGCTTCCTTTGCCACCGGCGGCTTGCGACGGGACATACGCCGGCGCATTTCCACGGGTGTCATATCGCGACGGCGAGCTTCCTCCTCCACAGAACGGAGCAGTTGTAGTGCCTCAAACGTCGCCTTGACCACATTCACTTTGTTGTTAGAGCCGATAGCTTTTGTCAAGACGTCCTTGACGCCGGCTGCTTCTAGTACGGCACGCACGCCACCACCGGCGATGACGCCGGTACCGGGTGCCGCCGGCAACAAGACGACGGTCGTCGTCTTGAACGCATGCCGAATCTCATGCGGGATGGTGTGCTCATAGAGCGACACCGTCACCATATTTTTCTTGGCCGCTTCAACACCCTTGCGGATTGCTTCGGGGACTTCGCTGGCCTTGCCCATGCCGACGCCGACATGGCCATGGCCATCGCCCACCACGACCAGCGTGCTGAGGTTGAAGCGCCGGCCGCCTTTGACGACCTTGCTGACGCGGTTAATCTGCACCACTCGCTCTTCAAGCTCGAGATCGTCGGCGTTGATGCGTGATTGCGTTACATTTGCCATTAATACCTCAGAATTTCAAGCCAGCTTCGCGAGCAGCATCGGCCAAGGCCTGAACGCGCCCATGATAGCGGAAGCCACCGCGGTCAAATACTACGGTGCTGATACCCTTCGCCAGGGCGCGCTCGGCAACCAATTTGCCGACCTGTTTCGCCTCGTCGACCTTGGTCACATCTTTCATATTAGGCTTGATCGATGCATCAACGGTCGAAGCTGCAACCAGGGTGTGGCCCATCACATCATCAATGATCTGGGCATAAATATGTGTATTCGAGCGAAACACGTTCAACCGTGGACGCGCGGATGTGCCACTGATTTTTGCACGTATACCACGCTGCCGCCGGGCGCGCCCTTCGCGACTCGTTGCTTTAGCCATTGCACTTCACTTTCGGCAGAGATTATATCCCCTGCCCTATGCTCTGTTATTTCTTGCCGCCCTTGCCGGTCTTGCCGCTCTTGCCGGCCTTGCGGCGGATACGCTCGTCGGAGTATTTGATACCCTTGCCGAGGTAGGGCTCCGGTGGACGCAGGCCACGAATATTAGCTGCAACTTCACCAACGAGCTGCTTATCGGCCCCGCTGACCACAATCTGCGTGCCCGTCGGGGTCGTAAACTCGATCCCGGCGGGCGCCACGACCATGACGGGATGTGAAAAGCCCAGGGCCAGGTTAAGATCGCGACCGGCTTTGGTCGCACGATAGCCGACGCCATTGATATCCAGCGTACGGGTGAAGCCCGTGCTAACACCGATGACCATGTTCGCCAAGAGCGAACGGGTCAAGCCGTGCAACGCTTTGTGCTGCTTCTCCTCGCTCGGACGTTCGACCGTAATCGTATCGTTTTCTTGCTTGAGATGCATCTCCGCCGACAATTTCTGCGTCAGCGTAGCCTTCGGGCCCTTGACTGTTACCAAATTGCCTTCGCCCACCGTCACGATAACGTTAGAGGGCACGGGAATAATTTTGCGTCCGATGCGTGACATTCTTCTCGCTCCTGCGTGATTAGCGGCCCCTAAACCTCAGGGCCGGCTTTTTCCGCAACGTTTACCACACGTAGCACAAGACTTCGCCGCCAATATTCTGGCGGTAGGCCTCGTAGCCGCTCATGACGCCCTTAGGCGTTGAGATAATCGAAAGCCCCATACCACCACGCACACGCGGGATGTCCTGGTGCTTCGAATAGATGCGTAACCCCGGGCGGCTTACGCGCTTCAGGCCGGTAATAACCGGCTGGCGGTCGGGCGTGTACTTCAGGTCCAGGACGATGTTCTCGAATGCAGTTTCGCCGGCCTGTAGTTTGAAATCTCTGATAAAGCCTTCCTGCTTCAGAATGTCGGCAATCGCCAGCTTCAGCTTCGACTTGGGAATGGCGACGCTGGTATGACGTTGCATTGACGCATTCCGAATGCGGGTCAACATATCGGCAATAGGATCACTCATTGACATAGAGCACGTACTCCAGGGATAGTAGACCACCAGCCCAGAGGCTGGCCGGTTATGCTAGAAGCTCGACTTGGTCACACCCGGCAATAAGCCCACCAACGCGTGTTCGCGGAAGCAGATGCGGCACATACCAAACCGGCGCATGTAGGCGCGCGAACGGCCACACAGCTTACAGCGGTTGTGTTGTCGCGTGCTAAATTTTGGAGTCCGTTGGGACTTGACGATCATTGCTTTGCGAGCCAATTTCAATTCCTCCTGATCGGGGATGGCTGAACGCCACGTGGCGTTGCTCATCTCTGATACTATTTAGTCGCGGAACGGCATGCCGAACTGCTTGAGCAGGGCATAACCCTCCTCGTCGTTGCGGGCCGTGGTCACAATCGCAACCTCCAGACCGCGTAGCTTATCCACCTTGTCGTACTCCATTTCGGGAAATACGATTTGTTCGCGCAGGCCAATACTATAGTTGCCACGACCATCGAATGAGCGCCGGCTCACGCCCCGGAAGTCACGGATGCGCGGCAAGGCCAGGCTAATCAGCCGGTCTAGGAACTCGTACATCCGATCCCCACGCAGGGTTACCATCGCACCGATGGGATTGCCCTGACGCAACTTAAAGTTGGCGATGGCCTTTTTGGCCTTGGTCACAACCGGCTTTTGGCCGGCAATGGCCGTAAGGTCGCCAACGGCAGCATCGATCGCCTTGGCGTTTTGCAGTGCTTCGCCTAACCCGATGTTCAACACAATTTTCGTGACGCGCGGTACTTGCATCACGTTCTTGTAGTTAAACTGTTTCATCAGAGCCGGGGTCAACTCCTGCTGGTAGCGTTCTTTAAAACGAGCAGTCATACTTCCTCAACTATTACCGCCCTTCGCAGCGTTTGGCGCCAAGCGCCACATTCCGCGAACGACACGATCTTCTCTGTTAACGTTTCGGTGGCGCTGCGGTCGGGATCGTCGCGTCACACGCCTTGCAAAAGCGTACCTTGCGGCGGCTGACCTTAGCATCGCCTTCTAGAATACGGTGTCCGGTGCGCGCTGCTTTGCCACAATTCGGGCAGATCAGCATGACATTCGAGACATGGAGCGGTGCCTCCACTTCCACAATCCCGGCCCGCTGCCGGCCCCGCGCTTTCAAGTGCTTTTTGACAATATTCAGATTCTCGACGACGACCCGCTCGACGCTGGGCAAAGCACGCGTGATACGACCACGCTGGCCTTTGTTTTTACCCGCGATGACCAGAACTTCGTCACCAGTTTTGACGTGCATAGCTTCCTCTCGATGCTCCTACAACGTTTCCGGTGCCAGCGACACGATCTTCATAAAGGCCTTGTCGCGGAGCTCGCGAGCGACCGGCCCAAAAATACGTGTACCACGGGGGTTGCCATCGGCACGGATCAACACGGCGGCGTTATCATCGAAGCGAATATGTGAGCCGTCGGCCCGACCATATTCTTTCGAGGTACGCACGATGACGGCCCGCACGACTTCACCCTTCTTAGCGTTACCGCCCGGGTTAGCATCCTTGACCGAGGCAATAATGATGTCGCCAACACTCCCCCAACGGATACGGGAGCCGCCCAACACACGGATGCACATGATCTCTTTGGCCCCAGTGTTGTCGGCCACCTTCAAACGCGATTGTGCTTGAATCATGCTGCGCCCCCAGTTTCAGCTGTACCCTCGGCTCCGCGATTCGGTGCAATCACATCCTGCGGCAACTCGCCCACCACCGGTGGCAGTTTGCTACCGACGACTTCCACAACTTTCCAGCGTTTGAGCTTGCTCAGGGGACGGGTTTCTTCGATCCGCACCGTATCGCCTAGCTTGACGCTGTTGTTTTCGTCGTGCGCGTAAAACTTACTAGTTGAGCGCACGGTCTTGCGGTAGATCGGATGCGGCTTCAGATAATCGACCGCTACGACCACCGTTTTATCCATTTTTGTCGAAACGACCCGGCCAACTTTTTGTTTATGGTTGACCTTGCGCTCCGGTACCGGATTGTTTGTCATTGCGTTAGCTCCCCACCTGTTGCGCCAACTGGCGCTCGCGCAGGACGGTTTTGATCTGGGCAGCCTCGCGCCGCAGCGTACCAAAGCGAGCCGTATTCGATAAACGTCCGGTCTGGAGCTGGAAGCGCAGGTTGAACAGTTCCTGATCGATCTCAAGCAGCCGCGCCTGTAAGCGCCCGCTGTCGAGATTGCGAATCTCACTCGCCTTCGTTCGCATGTACCACCTCGCCCGCTGTATCTTTATAGACCAGCTTGCACTTAATCGGTAATTTTTGTGCGCCACGGCGCAGAGCTTCTTCGGCCACATCCTGACGGACGCCGCCCAGCTCGAACATGATGCGACCGGGCTTGACGATCGCAACATAGTACTCAACCGCGCCTTTGCCCGAGCCCATACGGGTCTCGGCGGGCTTGGTCGTCACCGGTTTATCGGGGAAGATGCGAATCCACACCTTACCACCGCGCTTCACATAGTTGGTGATTGCGCGGCGGGCGGCTTCGATCTGGCGGCTATTAACCCAGGACGAGTCGAGCGCCATCAGGCCGACATCACCAAAGGCGACGGTTGTGCCGCGCCCGGCGATGCGAGTTCCTTTGCCAACCCCACGGTGCATTTTGCGGTATTTCATCCGCTTTGGCATCAACATTGTGTTTGACCTTTATATGCGTAACCTATTAGCGTCGTGGCCCACCCATCGGGCGATTGTTGGCACCGTCGCGCGGCGCGCCCGTACGAGCACCACCGGGCCGTGCGCCCCTTGCGCCACGGTCGCTGTCCGGCGTGGCCATCGGGATCGGCTGGCGAGCCTGTTGCAGACCTTCGCGGCCTTCGATCGCCCCAGCTTTTTCGGGGAAGATCTCTCCCTTGTAAATCCACACTTTGACGCCAATGCGGCCATAGGTGGTATGGGCATGGAAGACGGCATAATCGATATCGGCACGTAGCGTATGGCGCGGCACACGACCGGCGCGTTCGGCGACGTTACGGGCCATTTCGGCACCGCCCAGTCGTCCGCCGCACTTAATCATGATGCCTTGTGCGCCCAGGCGCATCGCCCGCTGCGAAGCTTGCTTCATGGCACGTTTGAACGAGACACGCTTGGTAATTTGCTCACCAATGCTTTCAGCAACCAGCTGAGCGTCGAGCTCGGGCTGGTGGATCTCGCTGATATTCAGCTTGATCTTTTTGCCGCTAAGCTTTTCGAGCTTGCCTTTGAGCACGTCGACGTTCGCGCCACGCTTGCCGATGACCACACCCGGCTTAGCCGTATGAATCGTGACCTCGACCTTGTTGGCCGAACGCTCGATCTCGATGCGCGCCACGGCTGCGCCTTCCAGGTCCTTCATGATCATGGCCCGGATCGCAATATCTTCGTGCAGTTGCGCGGTGTAATTTTTTTCAGCGAACCACTTGGACTGCCAATCTTTGATGTAGCCCAGGCGGAACCCAATCGGATGTACTTTTCGACCCATGCTAACTCCCGTCCTTAGTAGCTTTCGCCGTCATCAACGATGACCGTAATATGGCTGCTGCGCTTACGGATCGTATTCGCCCGGCCTTTAGCGCGCGTCATCATGCGCTTCATGACGGGACCTTCATCCGCATAAATGGTCTTCACGAGCAAATCTTCGCGCGTCATTTTAAAATTATTTTCGGCATTTGCCGCTGCCGATTGGATCAGCTTTGCGATCGGCAAAGCGGCCTTGTTGGGCATATTGCGCAAAATAGCGATCGAGTGGTCAACCGGTTTGCCACGGACGAGGTCAACGACCAGCCGCACCTTTTGGGGTGACATTCGAAAGCCGCGCAGAATGGCTTTTGCTTCCACGACTGGCTCCTATTTCATCTTTCCGCGCTTGTCGGCTTTTTTGCCGCCATGGCTACGGAACAGGCGGGTCGGTGCAAACTCGCCCAGTTTATGGCCGACCATGTTTTCCGAAATAAAAACGGGCACATGCCGCCGGCCATCATGGACGGCGATGGTATGGTTAACCATCTGCGGAAAGATCGTCGACGCCCGCGACCAAGTCTTGAGCACCCGCTTGTCGCTGCTGCGGTTCATGTTCTCGATTCGGCCCAGCAGCCGCAGGTCGACGAATGGTCCTTTTTTCGATGAACGTGACATCCTACTTCCCTTTTATGCTCGGCCCGGATTCTTAGGACGACCGCGCACAATAAATTGGTTGGTGCGTTTGTTGTTACGGGTCTTGACACCAAACGCCGGCTTGCGCCACAAGGTCTTGGGTGGCATACCACGTGGAGCATGACCTTCACCACCACCGTGAGGGTGGTCAATGGGGTTCATGGCCGCACCGCGCACATGCGGTCGAATGCCGCGCCAGCGGTTACGACCGGCCTTACCGATCACAATATTTTGGTGATCGATGTTGCCAACCTGGCCAATTGTCGCCATACACTCTAGGTGAATGCGGCGCATTTCGCCGGAGGGCAAACGCACGGTGGCGTAGTCGCCTTCCTTGGCCATCAACTGCGCCGAGGTGCCGGCCGAGCGGACGATCTGGCCACCGCGGCCACGCTTAAGCTCAATGTTATGGATCTGGGTACCAAGCGGGATAGTACGCAGACGCATGGCATGACCCACGCGCACTTCGGCCTTGTCGCCGGCCATAACCGCGTCGCCATTGGTCAAGCCAACCGGCGCCAGGATATAACGTTTTTCGCCATCGGCGTATTCGATCAAAGCAATCCGCGCCGAACGGTTCGGATCATATTCGATGCCAACCACTTTGCCGGCGACATCAACTTTGTTGCGCTTGAAATCGATCACCCGATAATGGTGATAGGTGCCACCGCCGCGATGGCGTGACGAGATCTTGCCCGAATTATCGCGCCCACCCGTCCGGCGCTTCGCTTCGAGCAGGGATCGCTCGGGCGTGAACTTGGTAATCTCCTCTTTCGTCGACGCGGTCATCCCACGGCGACCTGGAGAGGTTGGGTTAAAACGTTTGATAGCCATTACGCTCCCTCAAACAGTTCAATCGGCTTTGAGTCGGCGGTCAGCCGAATATAGGCCTTTTTGCGGGTCTTACCTACGCTCTCGATAATCCCAGTACGCGTCCGGCGGCGTTTGTACTTACCTTTGACGTTGACCGTCTGCACCCCGGCGACCCGCACATCGAACAGCTCTTCGATCGCAGCCCGAATCTCGATTTTGTTGGCTTCCGTGGCAACCTCAAAAACGTAGGTGCCACGTTCGTTCAACGCTGTCGCTTTCTCCGTCACCCACGGTCGCAGCACAATCTGGTATGCATTCATTTATGCCTCACCTTCCGCCTGAGCAGCGGTGTTGGGGCCGAGCCACTGTTCAATATGGGCGAGGGCTGCCTGAGGCACGACCACGGTATCATAGGTCAGGAGATCGACCACGTTCAGGTAGCTCGCCAACAGCGTCTTGACGTTGGGCAAGTTGCCGGCCGACCGGATAATATTTTCGTTCTTATCCTGCATCAGAATCAAGGTTTTGCCAGCACCCGGTGCAAGAGTCTTCAGCACCTCGACCATGCCCTTGGTTCGTGGCGCCTCGAGTGCGAGGATATCCACGAAGCGCAGCTGGCCATCGGCTTGCTTGGCCGACAGGGCTGAGCGCACGGCTAAACGCCGCATTTTGCGCGGCATGTGCTTGGTGTACTTGCGCGGATGGGGCCCAAAGACCACGCCACCACCCATATGATGCGGGGCACGAATGCTGCCCTGTCGAGCGCGTCCCGTACCTTTCTGGCGGTAGATCTTACGAGTTGAACCCCTGACCTCGCCGCGGGTCTTGGTGCTGGCCGTGCCCTGACGCGCATTGGCTTGTTGTAGCACCATCATTTGGTGCATGACCGGAACATTGGGTGTAATCCCGAAGATATACTCATTGAGCTCGACATTCCCAACTTCCGCGCCCGCTTGGTTATACAGTGTTGCTTGCATCTTCGTCACCTATTTGGTTGGCTTCACTGTTCGGCGAACGTACAGTAAACCATTCTTTGCGCCGGGCACCGAGCCCTTGATGAGCAGCAAGTGCCGCTCGGTATCGACCCGTACAATGAGGAGTCGCTGCACCGTTTTGCGATCGCCGCCCATACGGCCGGCCATGCGCATACCCTTCCACACTCTGCCTGGGCTGGTACCGGAACCAATCGAGCCGGGGGCACGCATACGGTCACTTTGCCCGTGGGTGCGGGGACCACCATGGAAGTTATGCCGGCGCATCACACCCTGGAAGCCTTTACCCTTGGACTTACCCGTGACATCTACCAGATCATTGGCGTTGAATAAATCGACGTCAACGAGCTCACCGGGCGTATGCGCCGACACGTCGTCGGCCGGCATTTCGCGCAGGTATTTAACGAACTTACCGCCGAGCGCTTTTTGCTGGCCCTGCACCGGCTTCGTCAGTTTACGCTGCTGTACATCGCCAAAGCCCAACTGCACGGCATCATAGCCATCCCGCGCTTTCGTCCGAACCTGGGTCACCATATTCGGCCCGGCTTCGACCACCGTGACGGGTACGGCTTCGCCGCGTTCCGTAAAAATGGTCGTCATGCCGAGTTTCCGACCAAGCAATCCATGAAGAGCCATACTGCACCTCGATAGCGTGCGGACTTACGTTTTGCTGCCGCAGCGGCTATATCTCTTAGGCTGTCAACCGATAGCACCCGCAGCTAGCCGCGTTTCTCAGTACTATTTCGATATATAAACCACCATGATCTCTTTTATATCTATCTGGCGGCTTCCGGCTACCGGTCAACAACACACTACAACTTGATCTCGATGTCCACACCGGCCGGCAAATTCAACTTCATTAAGGCATTGATCGTTTGTTGGCTCGGATCGAGCACATCGATCAAACGCTTATGGGTCCGAATTTCAAACTGTTCCTGCGAGTCCTTGTCAATAAAGGGTGATCGCATCACACTATACTTCTCGATCTTGGTCGGTAAGGGCACCGGCCCTGCGACCTGCGCGCCCGTGCGTTCGGCAGCTTCCACGATTTGCTTCGCCGATTGATCTAAGATTTTGTGATCAAACGCCTTGAGGCGGATGCGAACTTTTTGCTTGGCCATGCGAATACCTCAATAACTGTTTGGACAAACGGAAGGGGTGAAGCCGGGTAGCTCCACCCC
>JBBRHB010000037.1:0-15191 GCA_038223355.1 Chloroflexales bacterium | reverse complement strand
ACGAGTTTCAAAGGCATCAGCGCCGAGAAGATCGCGCGATTGCATAGTATTGCTCAGGCGGCGCTTGATGGGCTGCTTAATCGTACGTATCTGCGTTCCATCGCGCCGGAGCAGGCGCTGAAGGAGCTGAGCGCTTTGAAGGGGATTGGGCCATTCTTTGCGCAGGGGATCTTGTTTCGGGGGGCGGGTGCTGTAGACGTGGTGACTGACGATGAGGTGACGAAGCAGGCGGTCCAGCGGGCCTATCAGCTACCGCAGTTGCCCAACCAACAGGCAGTGCTCCAGCTGGCCGAGGTGTGGCGACCCTATAGGATGTGGGCGGCGGTGCTGCTGCATGTCTGGTTGCGGAGTGAGGCGGGTGGTCCGTTGCGGCAGGGGAAGCAGGGGAAATAGGAGCCTGTGCATTATTTGACACTCGCAGCCGATGTGCCTAAGCTGTCTTTATGGATTTATTGATTGCGACAACGAACCAGCACAAGCTCGCGGAGTTTCGGGAGCTGTTCCGCGATTTGCCGTATCAGGTGATGAGCTTAAGTGAGGTGGGGATTACCGACGAGGTAGCCGAGACGGGGCTCACCTTTCGCGAAAATGCGATTATCAAAGCTGAAGGCTATGCTGCGCTTAGTGGCAGGTTGGCGCTGGCTGACGACTCGGGGTTGGCAGTCGATGCGTTGGGCGGCCGACCGGGCGTCTTCTCGGCGCGCTATGGGGGACCAAACGCGGATCCGCCAGCGCAGCATCGTTTGTTGCTGCAGGAGTTGGAAGGTGTGCCGTGGGAGCAGCGGGGTGCTCAGTTTGTCTGCGGAATTGCGATTGCCCAGCGTGGCCGGGCAACGGCGTATGTCGAGCGGCAATGGGCTGGATTGGTGGCATTAGTGCCGAAGGGCAGCTTTGGCTTTGGCTATGATCCGTTGTTTTGGCTACCGGATGAGGGCTCTACAGCTGGGGAATTGCCGGCTGCGAAAAAAAATCGTATCAGTCATCGCGCCATGGCTGCGCAGGCTGCCCATGCGTTGCTAGCGGAATGGCTGGCTTAGGCAAACGATCCATCACATGGTGATAAAAACCGCAATGTGATCACCAAAATAGCGATTGCAGCCTTGCAAAAGCACGTTCGTGTTGTACAATTATTATTGCATAAGCATGGCTGGTGGTCGCTTATTGCATAGCGGCGAGGATGTGAATGGCTGAAATTCAATTGCTAACGCCGGAACAGCTGGCTGAACGAGATAGAAAACCCAAAGGTAAAAGCGGACGCCGTCGTAGCGAGGAGCGTACACGTATTATTGAGCAGTATAAAAATACGTTACGCGCGGCTGAACCAGGTTATGGCGGTGATGTGGTGTTGGGGAGCGATGAAGATAAACGTATTGTGCGCCAGAATCTGAAAACGGCCGCTGACGAGTTGCATAAAGCGATTGAATTTCGACCGATTAAGGATAAAAGTCGTATTCACTTCCGCATTATCACGCATGAAGAACGCGCAGCAAAACCGAAGCGTACAGGCCGCCCCCGTAAAAACCCAGCGGCTTGAGCAGTGCTGATCTAGTGCGGACCGGCTGTGGATGCGGCCGCTTCATCCTCAAGGGGGCGGGCTAGGAGGAGGCGCGGTGGGACGCCCAGCCGGAGCAGTGATAACAACCCACGGCGGCGCTTAACGAGGGTGTAGCCGCGACGCTCATACAGGCGTAAGGCAGCAGTATTATTTGCTACGACTTCCAGGGCGATGTGGCGCTTGCCGCGGCTCCATGCCTCGCGCTGGAGCACTTGCAATAAGGCTTCGGCTACGCCGTGCCGTCGCCAGGAGGCCGTTACCACCACGCTGTAGACAAAGGCCTCATCTGGCCGCAACTGGTAGTTGCTGGGCTCGGTGAGATCTGCCCTGAGTTCAAGCCAAAAGGCGCGCGCCATACCCAGCTCCTCTAGCTGAATACTTTCCTCTTGCCAATTCGTAGTGGGACGAAGCTCGGTTGTGCGGAGACCAGCCATGCCGATCGGCCGATCGGTGCTATCGGTTGCGACAAACATACCGTTTAAACGGCCGGGCAGCGCATGTATGCGTTCTAGCATGCGCTGCCCGGCCAAGCCCATTAAGGCTCCTCCGTAGTCGTGGCCAAAGCCTTCCACTAATAGTGCGGCGATGGCAGCACTATCAGTGGTCCGTGCCAAGCGGATGCCGAAGGCTGCCGTCAAGCAGTGCGCTCCAAGCCACGCAGTAAACCTTCGGCCTCGTCGGGTGTGATTTGACCAGCCGCGACCATGCGCAGAATGGCTAGGCGCTCTTCATCCGGGTTCGTGGGCGGCGTGACCGTTGACGAGGCATAGCCGGGTGTCAGGTTCGCGCCGGAGGGCACGGCCAGTGGCGGTGGGGGGGGAGTGGCCGCAGCCGGCGTGGCAGGAGCCGATGCGGTCGGCGCGGGAGCCGCTGGATGCTCGGTATGATCAATGCGCACGGTCTGACCGGTGTAGCCAGCGCCCGCTGCCGGGGGAGGAGGCGGTGCCGGTGCGTCGGCGTTTTCGATACGAATGTTTTGGCTCGGGTGTGCCGGTGGACTGGGCGGTGCTGGTGGTGTCGGGATGTTCATGTTATTAAAGGCTCGCATGACGGCTTCCTGCGCACGTGAAATGCCATTGGCGGCGGCTGCTTGGGCCTCGCGCTTGATGCGGTCAACCTGCTCGGGATCAAAGTTGAACTCGCGGTTATTGACGCGCACGTGCACCCGTGGGCGACCAGGACGACCCGGCTCGCGCGGTTGGTCGTCCATCACCTCGCGCATGACCTCACGCTGGACGTCGCGACCGACGTTGCCTAATTCACGCGCGAGATCGCGCGCCATGGCTTCCATCTCGCGGCCAAAGGAACGCATTTCGCCGCCGAAGCCCCAGCCGGGCCGGCGATCACCTTCGCGCGAACCGCTGAGCGACGAATTGGTGACAGGACCGCCCTCGATCTCCAGGTCGCCGCCGACGCGCAGGTGGACAGTAGCCGCACCAGCCCCAAAGGTGGCGTTTAGCGTGCTGCTGTGGCCTTGGATATCCCAACCCGGGCCGTGGCCCTGGATGTCGCCCTGGGCTACGCCGGTAAGCGTGAAGTTGGCTTCGGAGCCGATCCGGAGTTCGGCGTCACCGCCAACCTTGATGCGTAGCTCGCCCTCGGCACCACCTTTCCAAGCCAGTTCGAGATCGCCGCCGACCTTTTCCAGGCCACGCAGCGTGCCGATATCTTCAAGCTCGGCATCCCCGCCAACGACACCGACGGTTAGCTGAGCTGCCCCACGGACTTCCAGGTCGCCGCCGACACGACCAATCGTCGCTTGTGGCTGGTCACCGTTGAGCCTAAATTCGCCGTCGCCGCCAATCGCGTCAACGCGCACCTGGGCGACATCCTCAACTTCGAGGTCACCGCCAATGGTCGCTGCTTCCAGGAAGGCGACGCCGCTCACCTCAGCGTCACCGCCGACGCGGTAGACGACGATGCGGGAGCCATGCGGCACACGCAGATCCAGATCGCTGTTGACCATCCCAATCGTCCACTCTTGCCCGTTTTGCCGCACAGCATCGTCGCGGAGCTTGCCGCGCACTTCGATCTGATTGTCGGTCGAACCCTCGATCCGTAAATCGCCGCCGGTTGCTTCGATCCGTACTGTTGGTTGTGCTTCCGTTGTATAGGTTGTCGTTGCCATAATAATCCTCGTATCGCCAGCGCCAAGCGCATGGTCTATTGAATAGTGATTACGATTCGTTCGCCGTTCGCTTCGTCCTTAAGATGAAGAGCGAGCGGCGTGCCAGCGTCGAGCGCGCCGGCCAGTTGCTGCGTATCCTGGCCCGGTGGCAGCAAGCGTGCTCCCGAGCGTAGCGCGACGGCCGCCAGATTGATGGGGAGACGCATATCAACTTTGTGCTGCCCCGTCTGGAGATCGTCGATCTGGATATGTAGCTCCCGACTGCGCTCCTTGCCCGACTTTGGTGTTGCGTCCATTGACATCCTTCGTTATTTCTGACCCTTGAGTAGATCAAGAGCCACTTCGGGTGATAGCTCGCCTCGTTCCAGGCGGGCCAGCACGTCGAGCCGTTCGGCCGGTGGCGATACAGGCGTATTGTAGCCGAGTGCCGCCACAATGTCATCCATGCGACTACGGGCCGTGGTATAGGAGACGCCCAGATCGTTGGCGACACCGTTAATGTTGCCGCGATTTTTGACCAGTAGCTCCACGAATTGGAGGTGATCGCGCTTTAATCGCGCCAGGCCACCCAGGTCAAAATGGCCTTCGACGGTACCGTGACAGCTCTCGCAGGAGAGGCGTGTCGCGATCAACGACTCCCCGCAGATCGGACAGCGGGTCAGCAGGGGATAATTCACAGGGTTTCCCTTCTCATGGCGATCAAGTCGTCAATATCGCGGTCTACCGATCGCTCCTGATGATCGGGCGGGGTGGGTGGCTGCCGCTCGTCGCCAAGGACGGTCAGGAGCTCATTCGCTTGCTCGGCCGATAACTTGCCGTCTGCCACCATCCTCAACACTTTGAGCGATGCTTCGTTCATGCTTCTTTCCTCCTACAGTGATGATTGCTGATCATGATGCTGTGCTGAAACTCACTTCATGGCATTCCTCCAGTTCTAAGGGTTGTGGCAGCAGCGGAGCGGCGGGTTTGTAGATGTGACACGAATGGAAGCAAGCCGATGCTGCAGTACAGCACTCCAGAGATGTCTAGGGTGGGCACAATACCGATCTGACCGGCTAGTACGCTGCCGGTAGCCAGCCCGAGGAGCAGCATGAGTGAGATGGCCATGCCGAGTGTACCAAAGATCCGCCCGCGAAATTGATCGGCGACGCTCGTTTGCAAGACCGTTTGGGCGGTAATAAGCAGGCTAATGAATGGCAGGCCGGCAACGCCAACCAGTAGGAGCGCCAGCAACACGGGCGAGAGATTGAGGGCCGGACCGAGGGTACCAGCGTGGTAGACGGCGATCACGAGCAGCCCAGAGACGATGCCACAGACACCGATGATTTTGATGGGTTGGAAGGTTTTGCCCAGTCGCCCGATCACGAAGCTGCCGACAAGGCCACCGACACCCTGCGCCGTCACAATCTGGCCAAGCTCAATTGCGCCGGCGTGGAGCACGCTTTTGACGAAAGGAACGAGCAGCACGTTCAAGATGCCTTGACCAAACATGAGTAAGCCGAAGACGACGAAGAGTGACGAGACGAGTTGATTCGCCCGAACCAGCTGCACACCCTCGCGCCATTCTTGCCAGACAGCCGCGAAGGCACTCGTTGAAGGCACGGCTGCTGTTTCAGTAGTAGGACGGGGTGCGAGCACGACCAAAAAGAGTAGTGCGGCGGAGATGAGATAGGAGATGGTATCGACCCAGATGACGCTGTTGAAGCCCAACGTGGCTAATAGCACACCGCCAAGGGCGGGACCCACGAGCCGGGGCAAGGCATCGCCCATGGCCGTTAGTGAATTAGCGCCGAGCAGCTCTTGCTCATCAACAAGCTGCGGGACGAGCGCGCTTTTGGCCGGATTGAAGAACTGCGACATGCTCGACTCGATGAAGGCAGCCACATACACCAGCGCGATCCAATCGCGCGAGTGCACCTGCAGGAGTAGCAACAGGACGGCGGCGCGGGTTAGGTCGGCAACAATCATGGTGCGCCGCCGGTCCCAGCGATCCACAAAGACACCGGCCAACGAACCCCAAAGCAACGATGGTAATGTTTGGGCGACGAACATGCCGCCGGTCAGAAGGGCCGAGCCGGTTAGGTCATAGATGTAGAAGGGCAGTGCGATAAACAGGGCGAAGTCGCCGATGGTAGATACGAAGCCGGCAAGCCATACACAGCCGAAGTTTTGTTGGCATAAAAGCTTGAGCATGAGCTGCGCTCCTCCTTGAGACTATTTCCAACCGACTAGACAAAGCAACCAGAGCGCAAATGTCCGGCGCAATGTCACGGGCTTGGCCCGGCTTGGAACTACACTGCCATTACGTTCGAGGATTATCATGCTTGCCTCCTGCCGCCAGTTCGCTGGCTTTCCAAGTGATCGTTACTTCTTTCTATTTGATAGCTAGATATTACAACAAAAATTGATATTTTGCAAGAGGCAATTTGCACATTTTGCGGAAATTGCTCAAAATGTATCAGTAATGGCGCAGGCAAGGAAAATCGGTATAATGGCAAGGCCGCGCGGCATGGCAAGATACGGCTTGGACGTCCAAGGGCAGCAGCTTGTTGCTGGTCAAGCATGGTGGGAAAGGGTTGCGTGTGGATACGGTGTTTGTGGTTTTGGACGTTGAGTCGACGGGGCTGGAAACAGGAGTTGACGAACTGATCGAAGTGGCAGCCGTGAAGTTTCAGGGCGACCGCGTGTTGGAAACGTTTCAACAGCTGGTCAAGCCCCGTCATAGCTTGCCGATCAAGATTGCTCAGCTCACGGGTATCAGTCAGACCGACCTGGAGGCTGCCGTGCCGTTCCATGAGGTTGCCCCCGCGTTTGTGCGCTTTCTGCGGAGCTACCCGGTGATCGGTCACTCGATCCACTTTGACTTGCGCATGCTTGCCGCGCAAGGGCTGCAAATCAGCCAGCGCTCTTATGACACCTTTGAACTTGCCACGCTGCTGTTGCCGGGCCAGCCCTCCTATAGCCTGACGGCACTGGCCAGCGCGCTTGGTATCCCGCATCCCGATGCCCATCGTGCCCTGGCCGACTCTGAGGTCACCCGCCAACTCTTTTCACACTTAATGGCGCGCATTGAACAGCTGGATGACACCATGCTGGGAGAAATTATTAAGTTTGGTGGGCAGATGGATTGGGGTCCGCGCCCCTTATTTGAGCAGGTGCTCCGCGAGCGTGCGATGGTCGCGTTGACCAAGCCCTTGTCGAGCAGTCCGCCGGTCGAGCCGGGTGTGTCGTGGCGCCAGTTTGTGCCGCTGGAGCCGACACGGCAGCCGACGCCGCTCGATCCAACATTGGCGAGAGGGTTTTTCGCGTCCGACGGCTTGATCGGACGGGCTTTCCCAGGCTATGAAGCGCGCCCGCCGCAGGTGCAGATGACCGAGGCCGTCGTTGACGCCTTTAACGCGGCCGATACTTTGATAGTGGAGGCCGGCACGGGCACGGGCAAGTCACTGGCGTATCTGGTGCCAGCGGCAGAGTTTGCAGCGAGTCGTGGCCAGCGCGTGGTTGTTTCCACGAATACGATCAATTTGCAAGATCAGCTGTATGGCAAAGATATTCCGGCCTTACAGCAGGTGATCGATCACGCTACGGTCCATAGTGGCGGCGTGCAGGCGACGCAGTTTGAGGCAGCACTCTTGAAAGGGCGCGGCAACTATCTGTGTTTAAGGCGCTACGGCCAACTGCGCCAAACACCAACGCCAACGCCGGAGCAGGCGCGCGCGTTGATCAAGCTGGGGTTGTGGGTCGGGACGACCCAAACAGGCGACCGCGCCGAGATCGCGCTGCAAGATGAGGAAAACCGGGTGTGGGGCGATGTGAATGTGACGCTCGATACCTGCACCGGACCACGTTGTCCGGCTTTTGACCGCTGCTTTTTCTTTGCCGCACGTCGTGCAGCCGAGGCTGCGCATGTGATCGTGGTCAACCATGCATTGCTACTGTCGGACCTCAAGGCCGATGGGAAGGTGCTGCCGGCCTATGATCATGTAGTGATCGACGAAGCGCATCACTTGGAAGATGTAGCGACCGATCAGTTGGGCTGGGTGACGGACCAGGGCACGCTACTCCACATTCTCGATGGCATCTGGCTGGCGGGTGGCGCACGGATCGTGAGCGGCTTGCTAAGTGAATTGCCGAATCATTTCAAGGGCTCGGGGGCGACGGCGGCCGATATTGATCGGGCGGAAGGTTTTGCCGCGCCGCTGCGGTTAGAGGTTGACCGCGCGCGCGTGGCCGTGCATGAGCTATGGAACCGACTACGGGTGTTTATGGAGCGCCAATGCCGAGAAGGCAGCTATGAGCTGCGGCTGCGCTTGACACCAGCTCTGCGTAAGGGAGCGGATTGGATCACGCTACAAGGTGCCTGGGAGCAGTTGATGTTACCGTTGGCCGACCTAGGGCGCGGTCTAGCTAAGCTTGAGGAGCATATTCGCAGCCTGGAAGACGCCGAATTACTTGAATATGATGCGCTCGTGTTGCAGCTCTCGGGGCTGGCGAATATGGCGGTGGACACGGCGATCGCCGGCTCGGCGTTGTTTTATGGTGATGACGAGCAGATCCAGTGGCTGTGGTGGGATCGGCAGCGCGACCTGCTGCGTTTGAACGCCGCACCGTTGCACGTGGGGCCATTATTACAGGAAAAGCTCTTCGCCGGCAAAGAAACGGTGGTGCTGGCGTCGGCGACGATGTCGATCAACGGCTCGTTTCAATATATTAAAGAACGGCTGGGGCTGGCCGAGGCACCGATTACCGAGCTACAGTTGCCTTCGCCGTTCGATTACGAGCGCTCGACGCTGCTGTATCTGCCGACCGATATGCCGGAGCCACAAGAGCGCGGCTATCAAGCGGCGTTGGAACTTGCCTTGATCGAGCTGGCGAAGGCAACGGGCGGACGGATGCTGGCGCTGTTTACCTCAAACGCTGCGTTGCGTCAAACCTATCGCACGATCAGCGAGCCACTGGAAGAGCATGATATCGTGGTGCTGGGCCAGGGGCTAGATGGCTCGCGCCGCTCGGTGCTACAGCGCTTCCGTGAGCATCCGCGCTCGGTGCTGTTGGGTACCAGTTCCTTCTGGGAGGGCGTGGACGTGGTGGGCGATGCGCTGAGCGTGCTGGTGGTGTGTAAGCTGCCCTTCGCCGTGCCCAACGACCCGATCTTTGCCGCACGCTCCGAGCTCTTTAAGGAGCCCTTTAACGAGTACGCGGTGCCGCAGGCCATCTTGAAGTTCAAACAGGGCTTCGGGCGCTTGATCCGTTCCAAGGAAGACCGGGGCGTCGTGGCGGTCCTTGACCGCCGGCTGCTTTCCAAGCGCTATGGTGAATTGTTCCTGCGCTCGTTGCCACCGACGACAACTGAGCGCGGCACGTTAAAGCAGCTGCCACTGCTGGCCGCGCGCTGGTTGGTGTAGGCGAGCAGCTTTACGGATCGATGCGCCCGAAGAGGTCGCGCTCCAGGGCACGTTGGGGCTCCCAGGGCGGCACAATGCGGGTGAAATATTCGGTACTGTTGAGCTGGCGCACAAGCCGAGGCACGCGGCGGATCCAACCGGGACCACCGCCGAGTTGGCTCGCGTGGCAGGCGACCGCTTGCTCCTTGCGGGCGAGCGTCGGGCCGCTATAGATCGCGGTCGTGATCGGTGTGATCTGTGCCAAGGCCTCGACCAGATCGATATCCTTGTTCGTACCAACCTTGCGGGGATCTTGACCACGGAGGCGCATAAACGCTAGTGCTATCTTCAGAAAGCGATTGGTGAAGGTCGGGTAGTAGAGCTTCGTTGGCTGCCAAGGTGCCAGGCCGACTTCTGCCTGCTCCGCATATGCTGTCGGGTCACCGGCCAGCTGAAACGCCGCCAGAGCCGTCTTGTGGCTCATGATATGGTCGGGATGGCCATAGCCGCCATAGGGGCCAAAGGTCAGAACAACCTGGGGCTGAAGGGTGCGGATGGCGGCCACCACCTGGCCTACGACCTGCCCGAAAGGGGCCTTAATAAAGGCATTGGGATGCTCGTTGTCGGCCGAGCCGGTCATGCCCGAGTCGCGATAGCCCAGGAAGTGGACGCCGGAAAGTCCCAGGGCCTCGGCGGCGCATAACTGCTCGGCCGTGCGTAGCTCGCCCACATTGGCGTAGCCGTCGAGAAACTTGGAATCGACGGTCCCGCATTCGCCGCGCGTCGCGCAGACATAATGGACGGCGGTGCCAGTCGCGGTGTAGCGTGTGATTGTGCCGGCGTTGCCGAAGCTTTCGTCGTCAGGATGGGCGTACACGACAAGCAAGGTGTGGCGGGCCGGAGTGGGCTTGAGCCAATGCGATTCAATGCCGAAGTGGTTGAGAGCCGCATTGTGCGGCGGCGTTGCTATATTCATGTTTCTAGTATAGCATTGCGGCCCGGGGTTGGACGATACCAGACATATGTGCCGTAAACGATCTGGATCACGACCAACATAATCAGCAACAGCAGCATGACGGTTACACTAAGCGGTACGGTCAGAAGACTGAGCAGGGTCGCCACCACGCCTGCCCCCAGCTTGAGGCCGACGCTCAGGAGTGGCGTGGTCGGTTCGTCAGGCTCCGCGTGTAGGGTCAGCTCTAGGAGACCAATGCAGCATAACGCTACACCGACGGCTCCGGTGAAAAGATAGCGGCTTGCCAGGAGCAGCGGGCTACTCTGTATGCTTACCACATTCACGACGACCGCACCAAGCGCGGCCGTCGCCATGACCAAGGGAAGATGCAAATAGTTCCAGGCGAGCTGTGCCCAGACCGTCCGACGTGGCGCACGACGCGCGACAAAGTCAAAGTAAACCCAACACAGGCCGAAGACCAAGACCATGCCGAGCACGCCGGTCACTGCCAAGCTGGGTGTCAAAGGGGGCAAGGCGGCGATGCCCTGTACTACACCGACAATTGCTTCGCCCAGCACGATCAGCACAAACGTCGCGAAACGCTCGGGTAATTTTGAACTATTTAGTCCTGGCATGCGGGCCTGCAGCTGCAAGGTTGTGACGGGCGTTAGGAGGTCGATTGCGGCCCCCAGCCCCCATAACGCATAACGCCAGGGCGGTGGCACAAAGACCGAGGCGACGAAGAGCACGACCGAGCAGCTGAAACCGATCGCGTAGCGATTGGTGACGGGCCGGTAGCGCGCATCATAATAGCCGCCGCGTAGCCACATGGCGATCAATAAGGTGCGCCCCACGGCGTAGGCCAAGGCGAAGCCCTGCGAGTTGGTGGCGAGGCCATCATGCACGAAGACCGCCATCGCCGCCACCGGGATCATCTGCAGAAAGACAAAGAAACGGGAACTGAGATCATAGGTTTCGAAGCGATCATTATAAAAGGTGCCGCCGATCCAGACCCACCAGACCGGGACAAACAAGACGACATAACTACCGATGCCGGCCAGCGTCATATGGCCGGCCAAATAGTGGGCCAGCTCGGAGACGATCACCACGAAGACGAGGTCAAAGAACAGCTCCTGCCAGCTGGTGCGCCGCTCGTGTAGACTCTCGTCATCTGTACGTAGTCGCGGAACTTGCCACCAATGTCGTTTTGCCATCGTGCAGGCTCGCTTGCACCTATAGTTATGAATGCTCGATGCAGTATAGCGGATCCATGCACGGGCAGATATCCGCCATTTGAGCAGGAGCTGCTGGGATTGCTTAGGAGGATGGTAGTGTGGCCCATGAGGTGCCAAAAAAAAGCCGGTCATATTCGGGGTGTGGCCAGGGCTGTCAAAAGGCCCCTGGTTATCAGCCAGGGGCAATGTGTGCATCTAGAATGGGGAGCGAAGTTAGCCGACCGCCTGCGCCAGACGTTCGGCCTGTGCC
Source organism: Chloroflexales bacterium (assembly GCA_038223355.1). GTDB lineage: Bacteria > Chloroflexota > Chloroflexia > Chloroflexales > Kallotenuaceae > JACDGP01. The sequence goes on along the minus strand of JBBRHB010000037.1, from coordinate 3,684 downwards.
CCGATGGCTTTGGCTGCCATTCCCTGGAAATGGCGTCCCATGGCCTTGTCCGTCATGATTGATCCGAGTTGGGCAACACCGACTGCTACAAAGATATCGCGGATCACCGGACCCCAGGGGCCATTTGGGTCGGGACCGTCACCATCCGGATTCGGAAAGCCACTCGTAAGCACACTGCTGACCGCAGTCGCCAATATCAGGCTAGCAGGATTAATGGGCTTCGGCTCGTCACCACCGCCGACGGGTCCCCGGAACACCAAATTCTTGAGCAGCCCCGCTACGAAAAGATCCCACATGACCGGATTATCCAGTCCCAAACCGTTGTCGTTCATTGTCTCCACCTTTCCTAATTGTTGACCTTGCTTTAATGAATGCGGGTGGCGACAAAATATCACGTGCGAGGACAGCATGATTGAACCGCCTCCGGTCATTCGCTTATTCGAGCCCGACGACGAAGCGCAGGTTATTGATCTGTGGCAGCGCTGTAAGCTGGTTGTGCCGTGGAACGATCCACAGCAAGATATTCTACGCAAGGTCGCGTCCCAGCCCAACTTGTTTTGGGTGGGCGAGGTCGATGGGCGCATCGCTGGCACGATCATGGCTGGGTATGAAGGCCATCGTGGTTGGATTAACTATCTGGGCGTTGCTCCTGAGTATCAGCGGCTGGGCATTGGCCGGCAGCTCATGCAGATGGCGGAAGCGGCCTTGCGGCAGCTAGATTGCCCGAAGATTAACCTGCAAGTGCGCTCATCGAATACGAGCGTCATCGCTTTTTATGCCAGCTTGGGCTTTACGATGGACGAGGTGGTGAATCTGGGGAAGCGGCTGTAGGCGGTTAAGAGAATCGACCGTAATGGGCAATAGTTCTACGGCGCGAGTTAGCGCTCGTTTTCATGGCCGATCCACTCGGCGGTGCCATCAACCCAATGTTCGCGCTTCCAGATCGGCGCGATCTCCTTGATGCGGTCCATGATATATTCGGCTGCCTCGAAGGCAGCATGGCGGTGGGGAGCGCCCACGGCGACGAGTACGGCGGTTGCGCCGATAAGCAGTGGTCCAATGCGGTGATGGACCGCGACACGCCCAATCTGATAGCGGCCACGCGCTTCGTCTGCGATCTGAGCCAGTACCGGCTCGGCCATGCCATGATAGGCTTCGTAGACCAGATGGTCGGTCGGTCGCCCGCCAAAGTTGTTGCGGACGATGCCGGTAAAGAGCACGACTGCACCATCGTCGGGTGTGGCAACATAATGCTGCAAGGGAGCAGCATCGAGCGGGTCGGGCGTGACGACGAAGGGTGACCAGTCGCTGCCGCCGCTGACCGGGGGAATAAAGGCGACCTCATCGCCGTCATGCAGTTCAGTGTGTGGGTCCGCATACTCTTGGTTAACGGCATACAACAGGCTACCGGTCATAGCCGCGAGCCGTGGATAGTGAGTGCCGAGGCTCACCCAGACGTCACCGACTGTCATGCCGGCCCTAGCCTCGTACGGGAGTTCGGGCGTACCCACAATATCGCGATGTTGCGCAAACAAACGAATGGTGATCTGCATAGGGACAGTTTACCATGGAGCGCTGACGAGATGTGATTTGCGGTTGCATAGGCTGATATGATCTGCTATACTACTGCACAGCGTGGTGGATGTAGCTCAATGGCAGAGCGCCGCACTGTGGCTGCGGATGTTGCGGGTTCGAGCCCCGTCTTCCACCCCAACCGCAAACATTTGGCCACTTCGAGATGAATGAATCACGCCGATCAGCGACGCAAAGTCACTGGTTGGCGTGATTGCTTTTAACGTCGTTCGATCAAGCCACACGTGCGTAATGACCTGCTTGAGCAAGGCGCGGTGAACCGCTCACTGGGACGTAAAGCACGACCGGCCTGGCATCGCGATTCTTAAGGATCGGTTGAAGCAGAGGGGTCGATATTGAAGCGTGTTTATCATTGTATTTATAGAACGCAAGTTCTATAATAGGGAAAGGGCAGTCCGAGTCGATGCCTATTCCAACAACCCATATGAAGGAACTCCTTAGCTGTGCCTATGTCAGCGGCGTTGCGGCGCGCGCATGAGCGGCTTGCTATATAGACGGTCACTCTGATTATGGGGTTGACGCACGTATCAACTACATACGAGAACTTCCGGATGGTACCTTTACCAACTCTGGCGCAATTTTACATTGCCAGTTGAAGGCTACCACCACCCTTGAGTTTAAAAATGACAAGGTTGTCTATGATCTAGAGGCTAAATCCTACAATAAGATCGTTGACTTTGAGTGCGGCGTATGTATCCTCATTGTGCTGGGACTTCCGCAAGACGTAAACGAATGGCTTCACGTAGACGAAGAGCATCTGAGATTTAGAAAGTGTTGTTACTGGACCCGGCTCCAGGGATCGATTTCACAAAACACCGCTAGTAAGCGAATATCTATTCCACGGAGCCAGATATTTGATCCTGCGGCACTCGAAATGCTGCTTGGCAAATTACGTCAGGGGACCCTGTGATGACTAATAAAAAACTGGACGCGATACCCCTGCAAAACCTGCGGCTGGAAGATTTGGTTCAATATCTACAACTAAAAGGATGGGAGAATACTACAACGCCAAACAGTCCATGGTTGACGTTTGAAGGGAGCCAAGATCGTGAGGGGCAGCCTTTAGAAATCGTGCTTCCACGGAGCGCCAAAGCAGCCGACTATCGATTATATATATCAAATGCAGTCGAATTATTGGCGGCGTTGTCACATGAGCCAGCGGAGCGCGTTGCTGAAAATATCGGCCTATACGATCGGGATATCTTGCGCGTTCGCAATCTGGATACAGGGAGTGAATCATCAATTTCTTTAGGATTGGCGGCTAAGCAGGTACAAGAACTTTCTAGACTCGTCGGATATTCAGCAGCTCTCGAAGTGCGGCAGCCCCGCCCTTACTTTCTGGGGGGCAGAGTTCCTGAACAGGGCCTCAAAATGGCCAAGCAATGGCGCTTTGGACATACGTTCGCAGGAAGTTTTGGATTTAAGATCGAGTCTCCCGCAATTCGCCAAGCGACTCGGTACGAGCAACGATCGTTTCTGGACAGAGATCGTTCGGAAGGCGTTGCCGAGGTTGTTATTCCGCCACTCGAACGTCGGGTAACCGAGCGCATCGTGCGAGGACTGGTTGCGAGTGAGGCGGCTCCACGAAATGCGGATTCAGAAAATCTTCTGGTTCAGTATTTCAGTGGGTTTAATGCTGATATGTGTCGGGCAGTCCGGCTGATGAACCCGACACGACGAGACAATATTGAGTTTACTGTGGATTGGTCATTGAAGCTTACTGCTCCAGAAGACGTACAATCAGTTCAGAAGATCCGGCTCAACGAAACTAGCTATAACTATCTTGATTATATTGCAAAAGAACTACATAGGCTCAAGCCGGAACAAGTCGCAGTACGAGGTATTGTTGAAAGCTTGACTGCTCGAGGCAATCCGTTGGGTTTAGAGAGCGAACGATGGGTCATTGTGCGCTGGCTTAACAGGCCAGAGGGACGTCCGGCCCAGATTCTTGTACGCCTTAACAAGGCGGACTATGATGCCGCTATTCATGCCCACCGAAATTATCAATTGGTGGAAGTCACTGGCGCGTTAGGCAGAACCGGCACTATGTTGCAATTGTTCAACCCTTCCAACTTTAATATCGTCTCGGCA
>JBBRHB010000036.1:0-15243 GCA_038223355.1 Chloroflexales bacterium | reverse complement strand
CCAAAGCGCTCGCGCTCGGTGCGACAGCAGTTGCCCTGGAAGTCGGCACTGCCCTGTTGCGCGACCAGCAACGCCCCGCATCCACAGCGCTCACGCGCCCCACAGACGAAACACCGAAGCTTCGTGCAATCCAGCGCCGTGTCTGGCGCACCTACCGCAATGGCACCCTGGAACGCGAAACGCTGGAAGAAACACAGTGGTTCGATAGGTAACGCACCAAGCCAGGCTTGCCGCCGTTAGACCTTAATTGTCGACAACAGTTCGGCACAAGCGAGCGCCTGCTCGCCGACATAGCCATGATCCTCATACGTCCACCACGCGGATAGCACGGCCAGCGCCACTCCCCAGCCCCGCACGCGTGCTCGCTCAAAGCCAAGCTCCTCCCCTAATTGATCGACCCGCCGTTGGAGCATAGATCGGGCTTCGGACCCTGTAATGGGATCGGGGAGCTGGTTGTGTAAGAACGCGCCGACCTCGTAGGCCGGATCACCAGCTAGTCCTTTCGGGTCAATGGCCAGCCAGGGTTGGCGCTGCGCAGCTAGGATGTTTTCGTGGTGCAGGTCACCATGTAGTAGCACCGGTGGAACCTGCGCACTCAGTAATTGTGTGAAGAGTGTTTCGGCCTGCTCAACTAAGGCTCGTGGAAAAGGGCCGGTCGTACCGTCGAACTGGACACGCAATCTCCCCAGTCCGGCGGCCCACTTTGCGACCGAAGGAAAGGTATGTTCCGGCGGCACGGGCCGCCACAGCTGACGCATGAGCTGTGCGGCAATCGAGGTTGCCCTTTCATCGTCGGCTAGCTGGGCAAGGGAGGTACCCGGCATGAGCCGCTCCAACAGCAGAGCACCACGCTCGCTGTCCCATTCCAGCAATTGTACGATGCCATGGCCGCCATACAGCTGTAAAGCCTCCATCTCGGTTTGCAACTCGGGGTGGGGAAAGCCGACCTTGAGAACGACCGCCAGCCCGTCAGCGCGCACGCCCGGTGCAGCATAGTTATATGACAAAGGGAGGAAGGGGGGGCCGAGCCGCAGTGACCAGCGTTCTGCACAATCCGTGATAAGCGCGGGCAGATGGCGCAGCCATACCGCACCATCTGCCCCGTGCACTTCAATCATCCGCTGCGCAAATTGCTCAGGTATAGAATACGGCATACGTTATGCGCCGGATCACTTAGAACTCCGCGACGGCCGGAATGATCTCGCGGCCAATGGTTTCAAGTGGTGTGATCTCATGCACATTTGGCAAGCTAACGATGAGATGCTGAAAGCCCATCTGGCTAAGATTGCGACACATATCGATGAACTGTTTTGTCGTCGTTGCGGTAAGATCCAGAACGTCAAGCGCGGTTTTCTCGATCTGCTCATAGGGCCGCCCGACCTCTTCGCAGTGACGTTTCAATACATCGAGCTTGCCCTGCAGCACTTCGGTACCCATCCGTGCAAAAAGGTTACAAGCGTCGCCATACTGCGCGACGAGCCGTAAGGTTTTCTTTTCGCCCTGGCCGCCGATCAGAATTGGTGGATGTGGTTGGCTAAGTGCCTGGGGACTGTTAAGCGTTTGGGCCAACTGGTTGTGCTTGCCCGTATATGGCGCTACCTTTCCCGCCCACATCTGGTGCGCGATTTGGAGCGCTTCTTCGAGTTGCTCGAAGCGCTCTTTCATTGGCGGAAACGGAACACCCAAGCCGCGCGATTCCTGTTCGTTCCATCCGGCTCCGATGCCCAAATAGGCGCGACCACCCGAAAGCACATCAAGCGTCGTCACTGTTTTGACGAGCAGGCCTGGATAGCGATAATGAACGCCTGTTACCATGGTACCGAGCTTCGCGTGCTTGGTCACCCCGGCAAGATAGCTCAGGCCACTATACCCTTCGAGCATGGGCTCTTCGGCAGGTCCAACCATCTGTATCTGAAAAAAATGATCCATGAGCCATATGCTGGCAAAGCCTGCGTCGTCCGCCGTGCGACCAATCTCGGCCAAGCGGGAGCTAATCTCGGCCGCACCACCGGGCCAACTGAAGGAAGGGATTTGTAATCCGATTCGCATACTAGACTCCTCTAAACGAGCAAGAGCTACTACCAGTGTAGCACGATCCATCAACTGACAGCTACATGTTCGTCTGCTTGACGACCGATACGACACCAAGTAGAGTGGTTAGACTGCATAGGAAAGAGGTCAATTATGAAGATTGTTGGAACTCACCACGTTGCGCTGGTGACACCAAACTTTGATCGACTACGCGAGTTTTATGTTAAACAGCTCGGCCTGCCAACGATTGGTGCCTTTCGCGGCCACCGGATTATGTTCATCGACACCGGCAGCACAACCATCGAGCTCATCGAGCAGAACAAAGCGACCGCCGGGCCAGCGGGCGGCTGGGCGCATTTCGCCTTCGAGGTCAACGATGTGGACGCCACCTATAATGAGCTGCGCAGCCAGGGCATTCCGTTCCACGTTGTACCCAAGGATTTCCCGGCCGAGGATCCGGTCGTCCGCATCGCCTTCTTCAAAGATCCCGATGGCAACGAGATCGAGCTCGTCCAGCCTTTGGGCTCGCGCTACCCGTTGGCAGAGGGGCACTGAGCGTTGTTCCTACCGCCTCCGCACCTTCCGCACTGCGCGCCCGAGGCCAACGACCAGGCCCACTCCGCCAAGGACAGCCCCGCCGATCAAGCCCAGTACACCGACGGTGGCAGTGACGGCGATGTGCCGGGTATGGACATCCGTCAGTATCGCTTGATGCTTGGCGGCCTGGGCGTGGTAATTAGCAGTCAATAAGAGTGTGGCTTCGGGCGAGAGCACCGCCTGTGCTTTTGGATTCGGCACAGGCTTGCGCGAGCCACATAAATTGGCATATGCCTGCGTGACCTCGCCGCCAAAAAACATGATTTGCGCGGAATAGTAGACATAGAACAGGAAGGCGAGCACGCTGCCAAAGACGCCATATGCGGTCATCCCGGAGCCCAGATACTTGAAATACAGTGTCATCAGCAACTGGCCAATAGTCCACAGAATCCCGGTAAAAACCGCACCGGGGATCACGTCGCCCCAGGCTACGAACGTATCAGGCAGATATTTGAAGAGGAGTGTGATGACGGAGGTTGTGACCACGAAATGGAGCAGCGTGCCCACAATAGCCCACACAGGACCGAGCGGCAATTTGTCGGTGACACTTGTCAGAATTGTATTCAACACGGTCGACACCAGTAGCAGAAATGCAAGCCCCAGTACCAACGTAAATGAGAATACTTTGTACCTGATGAAGCCCATAATGCCCTGACCGCGGGCTTCATTCGGCACATTCCAGATAATATTGAAGGCGTCATCAAGTTCGCTGAAGACACCGGAGGCGATAAACAACAGTAAACCCAGGCCCAGCGCCGTTCCCAATACACCTTTATTGGCTGTCCGAATCGAGGCTCCTTTTAGCCCATCGCTTAGCAACTGTTTCAGATTCGGATCGTAGATCGACGCGCTCAGTTGATTAATAATCTTATCCTGTACACCTTGGCCAAGGTGGGTCTGCGTCAAAAAAAAGGTTGCAATCGCCGTAACCAAAAACAAGAGCGGAAACAGCGACCCTAGTGTGTAATAGGACAAAGACGCGCCTAAGCGCAGGCAGTTATCGGCGTACCAATCGTTGGCCGCTTGCTTCAGCACCGCTCCATACTGCTTCATCATTGAGTCCTTTCCTGTCTCCACCGACCATTCGCTAGCTCAGCAACCGTTGACGAATGCGCTCGATATCCATCGGCGCGACACCGGCACCAAGCAAGTACTGCTCTGCTCCGCCATACTCATTGTCAAGATGCTTCAAGACGAGTTGCATCGTTGCTGGCATGGAGGTCAGCCAAGTTGCCGACTCGGCTCGACGCTCCGCATCCGGCTCGGCCTGTAACCATTGGTCGAACAGTGGGCGCAGGTACTCCTGGCTCACCGCATAATCCTCAACGATCACATCATGCGGTACACCGGCGAGGGCCAGCGCAAACGCCGTAATCAGACCTGTGCGATCTTTGCCAATGTGACAGTGGATCAGCACACCCCCCGCCGGGGCATTGGCCAGCGTGGTCATGATTGCAGCGATACCGGAGCGGTAGCCGTCCAGCATGCGGAGGTTCATGGCTTCCAACGAGGTCGCAGCGTCTACCGCTTTCACCGTCGCGCGATCCGCGCCTGCGGTGAACGGTGCGTGCACGTAGTGCAGGCCATGCGTTGCGGCCCGGTGTTCCTTAAATGGATTGGGGTCCAACGTACATTCTTGGACATGGCGGAGGTCAATAATCGTCGTGACCCCGTAGGCACGCAGGGCAGCCTGCCCCGCGCTCGTGAGCCGGTAAAGGTTGTCGGCCCGCACCAAGGCTTGCCAGCGTGTTGTACCACCATCCACCGTTGCGTACCCACCGACATCGCGCACATTATAGCAGGCGTCCCAGGTGAGATGCTGTTTGGTTTGGAGCTCCGTGATCATAGCTGATTCTTCCTTCACAAATATAAAGCGGGGTGAACACGCTGTCCACCCCGCACTCCGCGCCCGACGCTAAGGTCGTGCCTGCGCATGCAGCTGTTATGCTTCTGCTGGCTCCGGCGTCTCCTCCAGCGTGTCAACCTCAAGCGGCTCACGCTTGGTGAAGATCAGGTGACCATTAACCGCATCAACCATGATCGAATCACCGGCGCGGAACTCGTTCGTGAGTAACGAGCGTGACAGCGGCGTTTCGATCATCCGTTGGACCGTACGGCGCAGCGGTCGGGCACCATAGATCGGGTTATAGCCTTCCTTGACCAGCAGTTCTTTAGAGGCCGGCGTTAGTTCTAGCGTGATCTGCTGTTCCAGCAGCCGGTCGGCCACCTCAGTCGCTTGCAGTTCTACGATCTTGGTCAGGTCGGCCAACTGCAACCCATGAAAGATGATAATATCATCAATGCGGTTCAGGAACTCGGGCCGGAAGGTCTTTTTCAAGCCCTCGTCCACGCGCTTGCGCATCTCCTGCATATCGATGCGGTCGGCAGTTCGGCCAAAGCCCAAGGTCCCCGCCCGAATCTCGTCGGTCCCCACATTCGAGGTCATGATAATAACGACATTACGGAAATCGACCGTATGACCCTGTCCATCCGTTAGGCGACCGTCGTCTAGCACTTGCAGCAGGGCATTGAAGACATCCGGATGAGCCTTTTCGATCTCGTCGAAGAGGATCACCTGGTATGGCCTACGGCGGACAGCCTCGGTTAATTGGCCGCCTTCGTCATAGCCAACATAGCCGGGAGGTGCACCTACGAGCCGCGACACAGTATGACGCTCGCCGTACTCGGACATATCGACGCGTGTCATGGCATCTTCCGAGTCAAACATGAACTCGGCCAGTGCTTTGGCCAGCTCAGTCTTGCCGACGCCAGTCGGTCCCAGGAAGATAAACGAGCCTATTGGACGTTTAGGGTCCTTTAAGCCGGCACGTGCCCGACGAATCGCGTCTGACAAGGCTGCAATCGCTTCTTCCTGACCAATTACCCGCTCGTGCAGCCGCGTTTCCATCTCGACCAGCTTGTCACGCTCGGTCTCTAGCATACGGTTAACGGGAATACCGGTCCACTGCGACACGATGGTAGCGACATCTTCCTCGTCTACCGTCTCATCAAGATGATTCTGCGTCATCCAGTCGGTGCGCTGCGTCTCAAAGTGGTCCTGCAGCCGGGCCGCGTCGGCCTTTAGGAGCGCCGCCTTTTCATAGTCCCGGCGCTCAACCGCTGCCTCTTCTTGACGGTGGAGCGAGGTGAGTAAGGCATCCATCTGCTTCAGATGCTCCGGCATTGCATAGATATCGATGCGCAGCTTGGCCGAAGCTTCATCGATCAAGTCAATCGCCTTGTCGGGCAAGTAACGCTCGGTAATATAGCGATTCGAGAGCTGGGCCGCCGATTCAATCGCCTGATCGGAGATCGCGAGGCCGTGATGATCTTCGTAACGTTTGCGCAGCCCGTACAGCATCTTGATCGCCGTGGAGACATCCGGCTCCTCGACATAAACCGGTGAGAAGCGTCGCTCCAGCGCAGCATCCTTCTCGATATGCTTGCGATACTCGTCCAGCGTCGTCGCGCCCACGACCTGCATATCGCCGCGTGAGAGCGCCGGCTTGAGCATGTTCGAGGCATCCATCGAGCCGGCGGCCGCGCCCGCACCGACCACCGTATGAACTTCGTCGATAAAGATAATCACCTTGCCCTTGGCAGCACGAACTTCGTCCATGACTGCCTTGAGGCGCTCTTCGAACTCGCCCCGGAACTTCGATCCGGCCACCATTCCGGCCAGATCGAGCGCCAGCAGCTTCTTGTCGCGCAAGGTCGGCGGTACGTCACCGCTAATAATCTTTTGGGCTAGCCCTTCCACAATCGCGGTTTTGCCCACGCCTGTTTCACCAACCAGCACCGGGTTATTCTTAGAGCGCCGCGACAGAATCCGCATCACGCGCATAATTTCGGTATCACGACCGATCACCGGGTCAAGCTGGCCGCTGCGCGCGAGTTCGGTTAGGTCGGTCGAATATTTCTCCAGGATTTCGTAGCGTGTCTCGGCGGCCGGATCATCCGAGCGCTGCGAGCCACGAATCTCCAACAGCACCGTATACAGCCGCTCTTGGGTCACATTCAGCGTGTTCAATAGTCGCGCCGACGCCCCTTCGCGTTCGCTGACCAACGCGATCAGCAGGTGCTCGGTGCCCGCATACTGGTCTTGCATGCGATCTGCTTCACGCTCGGCCTGTTTGATCAGCCGCTGTGCACGCGGCGTGAGGTAGACCTGCGAGGTGCTATAGCCATATTGATTGCCATAGGCCTTCGGCACACGCTCAAGCTCGCGCTCGACCAGCCGGATAACTTCTTCGGGCTGTACGCCCAACTTTTCGAGCGCACGCTGGGCCAGCCCCTTCGGCTGCCGCAACATTGCCAGGAAAATATGCTCGACATCGAGCTGGGTATGATGCAGCTCTTGCATGATTTCTTGTGATTCTTGGAAAGCCTCCTGGGCCTTCTCGGTAAACCGTTCTAAACGCATCTTAGACCTCGATCTGATGAACTAATTCTGCCATTCGCTGCTGCATTTGCTGCATCTGCCGCTGCATCTGTTCCATCTGGCCGCGCATATGAAGGATTACTTCCACACCCGCCAGATTAACGCCCAGGTCGTTGACCAGACGTTGGATCGTTTGCACCTGCTCGACATCCGCATCCGAAAACAAGCGAATATTACCCCCACTGCGCTGCGGCCGGATCAGCCCGCGGCGCTCATACATGCGCAGACTTTGCTCATGCATGCCAACCAGTTCAGCCACAACGCTGATCGTATATTTTGCTTGTGTCTTCATACGTGCATACTTGCATAGGTATTTACGTTACCGCATCTTCCTTGGTTTACCCTACAGCCACCACTAGACGCTCTTGGCCGCTTCTTCTCGCAACTCCTGGATCAATTCGCGCTCGCGCGCTGAGAGTGAGCGGGGCAGTTGGGCTTCGGCAATCACCAGCAGGTCGCCCCGCTCATCAGGCTTGCCCAGACGTGGCATTCCTTGACCACGCATGCGGAAGGTTTTGCCGTTCTGGGTGTTTTCTGGAATCGTGAGCCGCAAGGTTTTGCCGTTCAATAACGGCACCTTGACTTCACCGCCCAGCATGAGCGTAAACAGTTCGACGGGCTGGTGCAGCCGCAGGTTGGTACCATCGCGCTCGTAGCGCGGATGGGACAGGACCGTAATAATCAGCAGCAGGTCACCTCCTGGCCCACCATTAATGCCGGGACCGCCTTCGCCTCCAACCCGTACCCGCGTGCCGGTCTCGGCACCAGCCGGAATCTTGACAGTGATTGTGCGCGTCGTACTGCCCTTGATGCCGGTGCCTTCACAGGTAGGACACAAATTACCGCGCAAGGCACCGGTGCCATGACAGGCCGGGCAGGCCTGCGGGATTTCGAGCCGCAGTTGGCGTTGAGTACCGCCAAACGCTTCTTCAAGTGTAATGTCGGTCGGCTGCTCGTAATCCTGGCCCTTTTGAGCACGCATACCACCCGGATAGCCGCTGGTGCGGTGGCCACCCGTGCCACCAAACAAGGTCTCGAAAAAGTCGGAAAAGTTACTCCCGCCGAAATCTACGCCGCCCGGTTGGGTGCCACCTGCACCGGCATACTGCGACCAGTCAAAGTTATCGGCGTTGCCGGCCTGCTGATAGCGGTTAAAATCAGAGCCAAAGCGGTCATATTTTTCACGTTTATCGCTGTCCGAAAGGACTTCGTAGGCTTCGTTGATCTCTTTAAATTTCGCCTCAGCTTGGGGGTTGCCGGGATTAATATCGGGATGGTACTTGCGCGCCAGCTTGCGATAGGCTTTCTTGATATCGTCAGCCGATGCTTTACGCTCCACCCCCAGCGTTGCATAGTAATCTTTAACGTCCATAGTTCCCTTTGGCTGCTCTGGGGAGGGTCCCCCCTTCAACTACGCATATTGTACAAGTTGATACAAACACAGTCAACCTTTTTGCAACCAACAAGCGAAACTCTAGTGCCGTGTTAACGAAGACCACCCATCGTAGCTGATGGAGTGGTCTTCTTATTACACTTGCGGGACAGCTGCGGCAACCGGTGGCCCAAAGTGCACTTCGAGTACTCCGTTGCGGAAGACGGCACGCGTGGCCTCACGGTCCGCTAGCGTCAGTGGCAGAATCATCTCGCGGCGGAAGTTGCCGATCTCCACGAAGAGCTGGTCGCCGCGCTTCTTCATGTTTACCTTATCTAGCTCGACATGCGGCAGCGGCAGCTGTAGCACATAACCATCGGCCTGCTTGGTAATCGTCTGGATCGCACCGGTAAAGAAGACCTGCGTCGGATCCTGGGTACCAAACAGCGTACGCCCAAGCTCGGCCAAGTCCGCCGGACCACGTAGGTCGCGCGGCGCATATGGTGCTTCCCAGATTGGCAGCGGTGCAAACAGATCATGCGCTAGCTGGCGGTAGCCGGACTGTGCAGCGTAGAGCTGAGCAGCAAAACCCGTAGCATCGCCCTCTTGTGTTGGCAGCACGCGGTTTAGAACGGCACCATCAACGGGATAGCCATATAAGGCCAGGTAGGTCGCCGCGCGTTGCGCCTCTTTGAGCACCATACGTTCGGGTGTCAGGACCAAGCGGTAGGAGGAGATGAGCGGATCGGTGAGCGTCTTACGTAGCTCCTCTACCTCGGCAATAAACCGCGGCAGCGCCTCGAAAACATCAGTGGCGGGTACCATGGCACGTACCAGTGGGCGGGCCAACTTCATCGTTGCCGACTCCCAGTTCATCATGCGCCCTGCGTACAATTGGAAGGTTTCCGGCATGGTCAGCAGCCGCACAGTTTCACCTGTGGGGGCCGCGTCTACAATGACCACATCGAAGTCGCCACCACGCGCCTGCTTGCGAATATGCAGCAGGCTGACCAGTTCTTCCATACCGGGAATGATCGCCAGTTCTTCGGCTGCGACCTCGTCGACGCCTTTACGCCGGAGCACGGTTTGCATATATTTTTGTAGGTCGCCCCAATGGGTGCGTACCTCATCAAGCACATTAATCTCTTGGCCCCACAGATTGGGCGCGACAACTGTTGGCCTGGACCCCAACGGCTGGTCAAGAGCATCGGCCAGCGAGTGCGCTACATCGGTCGAGACAACCAGGGTGCGATGGCCGAGTTCGGCCGCGCGTACGGCAGTCGCCGCAGCGGTGGTTGTCTTGCCCACGCCGCCCTTGCCCAGATAAAGAATCAGCCGCATGATCGGTCCTTTCGATAACCCCTAGTTGTACGCTCAGCTCACCCGCAATGTTGCGCTGAATGAAGCAGTCGCCTTACGGATGGGTGAATGGAGGCGTGGACAGGACGCCGCCCTGACCTTTGTTCCAGGCTTTGTTGGGACCGGGATCGCCGGGAATCAGTTGGGTATCGATGAAGTTGCGCTTGTAAATCTCGCTGTAGTTGCCGACCTCGCGGATGATGTTGGTGACGAAATTATTCTCCAGGCCAAGGTCACGACCGGTCGTGCCTTCGATGCCGAGAAGCGCTTTAATGCGCCGGTCGGTGGTGCTCTTGGCCTGCTCGTCGACGTGTGCTTTGTCGACTCCGACCTCATCGGCGTAGATGGTGGCGAAGATCGTCCAGTTCAAGATATCGCGCCATTGGCTGTCATTATCAACAATGACCGGCCCCAGTGGCTCCTTCGACATCACCTCGTTGAGCACCACATGCTCGTCTGGGTTAAGCCCCAGGCAATGCTTGAAGGTACTGGAGCGCGTGCAATTCTGTTCAACATACAGCTGCGAACGATCACTCGAAACGGCCGCGCAGCCGCGTGCGGCATAATTGGCATAGACCTGATCGGTGGTGTCGAAGGTGCGCGTAATAATTGGTGTGCCGATTTGCTGAAAGTAGTCGATGAGCCCCGACTCACTCGTTGTATTGCGGGCGACACAGATCGTTTGGTTTGCTAGGTCGGTGGCTTTCGTCAGCTTCGAGTCGGCACGGACCATTAAGCCGAGGCCGTCATAGAAGATCGTGGGGCCAAAATCGAGGCCGACCGTTCCTTTTTTGATGCCCGTATCGCGATCAGAGGTCCAGGTCGTATTGCGGAAGAGCACATCTACCTTGCCGTCGAGCACCGCCGTGAAACGCTCGGCGGTGCTCAGTTTCACGAACTCCACGGCATCCTTGCTACCGAAGATTGCAGCCGCCAGCACACGACAATAGTCGACGTCAATGCCACTCCAGTCGGCACTCGTCGGCTTCGTTTTGTCGGGATCGACATAGCTGAAGCCGGGCAGGGTACCGCCCGTACCACAAAGCAGCCGCTGGCGAGCCTTGACTCGTTGCAGGATGGAAAGTTGGGGCGCCGGGGCAACATCACTCGCGCCTGTGCTCACAGTCGTCGACGGTGCCTGGGGAGGCGTGGTAGCCGCGACACCGCTTGGGGTTTGCGTGGTTGATGTCTGCGCAATCGAGGTACTCGGCGCTACGGTCACAGCTGCGGTAGCCCCACTAACCGTCGGCGATGAGTTGCGCCGAAGATAGAGCAGGCCACCCAAGGCGGCCAATACGAGGAACGCGATCAGGAGTATAGCGGGCAGGAATCCTCGGCTGGCTTGTTGCGGCCGCGTCACAGCTACAGGCGTGGCGGCTGACCTCGTTGGCGGTGTGACGGCGGTAGCGGCGACGACCGCTGGAGTGCTCGGTGCGGTGCCTCTGAGCACGGCACGCAGGTCGTCGGCCATATCCTGCGGCGTCTGGTAGCGCCGCCGCGGATCATCCTGTACGGCCCGCTGAATTACGGCAGCAATGCCGGCGCTGGCGACCGGATTAAACTGGTGCAAGTTCGGCGGCTTGGGCTGCCCCGGCAGCAGCTTGTACTCTTGGAGCGTAAGCATCTCGAAGAGCGAGATGCCCAAGGCATAGATATCCGTGCGCACATCGAGAATGTTGGTGGTGTTGGCTTGTTCGGGCGCCATATAGAGCGGTGTGCCGGGATAGCTCGTGAGTGTTGCGACCATCTTGCCCAGTGTGGCCCGCTCCAATGCTACACCAAAATCACCGAGCTTAGCAGTGGCCAACTGGCCTTGTGCGTTCGTGAAGAGCAGGATATTGAGCGGTTTGATATCGCAGTGCACGATGCCGTTGCTTGACGTTAGATCGAGTGCCGCCAACATATCGAGCGTTACCTTGATCGCCTGGGGCTCGGTCAAGATGCCATACGTCTCAAGATGCTGAGCCAACGAGCCGCCATTGGCATATTCACAGACGAGGTAATGCTCCTGAGTGGTGGGATCGACGTCGAGATAATACACGCGGACGACGTTAGGATGATCAAGTCCTGCCTGGAGCTTTGACTCTTTTTGAAAGCGCACCAGCGTATCCTGGAAGGCTTGGCTTGAGGGCAACGCTTCTTTGACCGCCACGTTGCGGCCAAGGTTGTCACGGGCATAGTAGACTTGCCCGGAGGCACCTTGACCGATAGCGCGAATATCGGTGAACTGCCCGCTGCGGGCGAACGAACTGGTTGGGAAGGGCATCGGGCTGTCTCCTAGCGTAGACGCTGCTACCGAACCAGCATACAACAAATGTAGGTATCCGGCACCTCACGTCAGACGGTTTCCTGGCGGCGAACCGTGCCAGGACTACTGCCGGTGGCCCGCTTGACCATGCGGCTGAGGTGGCTTGCCGAGTTGTAGCCGCACATAGACGCGATCGTTTCCAGGGTCAGCGTTGAATTGCGGAGGAGGCCAATCGAGCGCCGAACACGCACCGTCTGGAGATAGTCCATTGGTGTGTGGCCGCGCAACTGAACAAACTGGCTGCGTAGATACGAGCGAGAGACACCCACCTCGCGGGCAATATCATTGATCATGAGCGACGTGGCGGAACGCTCCTCGATCAGTTGCTCGGCCGCTCGGACCAAGCGTTCAGATGGCAGTAGGCCATGTTGCTCTTGCACTCGATCCAACAGGAGATCGAGCTGCTGCCCCAACAACTCTAGCATGCGCTCGCTACCCGGCGCATGGCGGCCCGCTTCGCGCACAATCGAGGTACAGGTGAGACCTATGGTGCGGTCGACATCATCCATACACATCCGCGGCCAGGGCATCGTCTCAGGAGCGTCGATCGTGATCCAGTAGGTTGTGTAGGCTGTCCAGGCGAATTCCGTGTGCATTGTGCGTGGCGGCGTCGTCAGCAACATACCGGGCTCACAGGCGAAGACGTCGCTGCCGAGCCGGCACTCAGGCTCACCGACGCGGTAGTAGACGAATTCCCACGAGGCATGCTGGTGTCCTGGCAGGTGCATCCCCAGGCCGGCCTCGTGCGTCCCAGCATTCATGATCTGAAAGGATGAAAGCGTTTTGTGCAACATCTGTTGTGTCCTGTGCATTGCGGGTAGTCTAGCCCTCGCTCATAATGACCATCATTGAGCCGATAGTGTAGTCGGCCTCAGGATTTGTGCAAGCGTTGATCGAGGACATGTCGCCAACGGCCCGGCACGACAACGCATGCAAGGAGCAGCAGATGCAACTAACGCCGGAAGAACTCACAGCAGGAAAATTGTCGGTCACGAGCCTGAAGTTAGCGCTACGAACACTGCGCGACGCCGGCCTGGTGGTTATCGAGGATGTCTTTGATCATGGCTGGGTGACCGAATTTCGTGCCGCCTATGACGAGGAGCTCGAACGCCATCTGGCGAACAAGGGTGGGATCGATGCGCTCACCGGCAAAACCTTTGGGAAGAATCATATTGGGATGCATCTGCCAATGGTTGCACCCTTCTCAGATCCACACGTCATCGCGAACCCAATCGCGGTACAGGTCATGTCTGCCGCGCTTGGTGATGATCTGCGGTGCTCGTTCTACCACTCGAACACCGCGTATCCCGGCTCCAATTATCAGCGCGTCCACCGGGACACCGGTCCGGTCTTTCGGACGGAGTTCCAAGTGCCAACGCCGGTGACGCATGTGGTGCTGAATATTCCATTATGCGATTTCACCCTGGAAAACGGCAGCACCGAGGTCTGGCCGGGCTCGCATCTGATCGTGGACACTGATCCGGCGGATGGCAGCGTCGATGAGCTTGACGCGCGGATCGAAAACCTGGCTTCGATTCGCACCAACATTCCGGCCGGCTCGATTGTCGTGCGCGATCTGCGTACGTGGCATCGTGGCATGCCTAACAACTCGCAAGAGGTGCGCACCATGCTGGCAATCGTCTACCAACGCGGCTGGGCAGCGCCGCCGAAGCCGCTCGAAATTCCACGCGCAACCTGGAAAGCCTGGCCCGAGGAGGCGCGTGAGATCTTCCGCGGCAATACGATTGTGGAGAGTTTGACGGTAGAGAACGCGGCAGTCGTAGCCTAAGCCCCATAGAGCCGAGGCATGGTTATACTCAGCCATGCCTCGGCGACTTGCACGATGACGCAGTCCATTGATAGTCTTGGAGATGCTACTGGTCTCAAACTTCTGAGCAAAGAATTGGGGTAGGAGTGCAGGACTGGCGCGCATAGTTCCGCACAAGCATTCCAGTCCACGGACGCATGCCAAGGCGCTCGTAAAATGGCTGAAGCTCAGGATCACACAGCAGATCGATCAT
Organism: Chloroflexales bacterium; assembly: GCA_038223355.1. Classification (GTDB taxonomy): domain Bacteria; phylum Chloroflexota; class Chloroflexia; order Chloroflexales; family Kallotenuaceae; genus JACDGP01. Next base: position 1,114 of record JBBRHB010000036.1, on the reverse strand, counting down.
GTAGAGATGGTTGAGTTTCGTAAGCATGCGACGGACAAGTTCCGAACCAATGCCCTGCCCTTGATAGGTGGGAAGCACCTCAAGATGCGGAATATAGGCACAGGAGACGCCGTCGCTGATCGCGGTAATGAAGCCGACGACGTCTTCATCCTGGGTCTGTGCCAATACAATGGCGGCACTGTTCGCGAGTATTTGAAAGTGAGTCGATGGTGCCGGTGGGTTTGGCCATCCGGCGAAGAAGCCGCCACGAAGCTGCCCAACCGTGATGTTGTCGAGAGTCTCAGTGTAGCTGATCAACGTGCTCTTACCTCAATTCCCGGGGCGCAGTTTCTCGGCGATCACCGGCAACGAGTCGGGATAGCCATGCTTGTCGATGTCGTTGGAGATCAGGTCGAAAGGTCCTTCCATTGCATCGAGCGGTTCTCGCACGACAAATTTATCACAGTCCCGGCAAAGGCGGTACCAATGACCTCGCGAGAGCGACAGATGTAGAGACCATGGTTATGCCAAACGCATTCTGATATGGTTGAAATTAAGTGTATCAATACCGACGCTCTGAAGATATTGCGAAAGCCGAAAGTCATCTGTAATCACGAGGTAGTTGTTTTTGGCGATGTGCATTATGCCGGTATCGGTGATTCCAAACTTTGGGAACTCCGGCATAGCTAAAATATCCATAACCGGCACAGATTGTTCTCTCAATACGCTGACGGCCTGCCTAAACTTCGCAAAATATCCGCTGCCCAACTGGCTTGAAAGATTACTGACCTCGGTCAAGATGTGAGGCGTCGTGATGATCGTATCGAAGTACCCCAGAAGGTTCAGGAGGAGATCATAATCCTCGACGGTAAATTGCTGAGTCCGCTTGAATTTCAGAATAAGGTTCCGGTCAAAGGCGCCGACGAAGTACAAGAGCAAAATATTTGTATCAACCACGGCCCCTGACCTTTTATATTTTTGCACAACACAAGCCGCCGTGGAAGCTCCATCATAGAGCTGTTTCGAGTTGCCTTATCTTCATCGACAGTGCTACACCAGTATTGGCGTCTACCTTGACGAGCTTGTATACGCGTGTAGGTGAACCCCCAATAGCCTGAAACACATTTGTATCATG
>JBBRHB010000035.1:0-15276 GCA_038223355.1 Chloroflexales bacterium | reverse complement strand
GAGTCGCGCGTGCATGCGCCGTTCGAAACGGCTGCGCGGATGGTGGGCGAAGGTCATACGAGCCTCCGTCCCCGCGCGCGCCGGTTGGTCGGCGTCAACCGCCGTAACGTTTCCGCCAGCGACAGTGCGAGCGCGCTCTTGCCACAGCCCATCTCGGCATTGATAATCACCGCGTCAGCAGTCTCACCGGTCGCCGGATTGGCGGTAGTCAGTGCCCGATAGGCAGCAGCAACGACATGCCGTTGCATCGGCAGCAAGCCCGCCGCCTGGCCGGGCAGCGACCGGCCCGAGGCCGGCCGAATGGCGGTCAGGATCGTCGCGACGTCAGGCGTTATGTCGAGCTGATAGAGTGCTGGCGCTTTGCGCTTGACGGTCCCCAGCAGCACCTCAGCGGCACCCGGCGTTTCCATCAAGGCGGCCATGCCTTTGTCACCGACGTAGCGACCAATCCGACCGCTCCGGTCGACGGTGACGACATGCGGGACGCGCCGCACAATGCGGTGTTTCTCCACGATGTGCGTCTTCTCCGTCTCCTTTTCTTCGGTATATTCCAAAGCACCTTCGACGGTCGAGCCTTTGATCTCCAGCTCACGACCGTTGAGCTCGACAGTTTCCCCGTTGATCTCGCCGGACGCAATTCGACCCGCCGCATGCACCTTGGTCAGGGGAAACAGGGGCACCGTGACGGTGCCGGTTGGCATCCGCGCGGCGGTGCGATAGGCTTTGGAGGCCCAGGCCCCGCCACTCGCGATGACATCCTGTTGTGCGACGGTCGTGGTGCCCAGCGACGCATCGCGCCACACGACCCGGGTCACCGGGCGTGCGAGTGGGAGAGTATAGCGTGCCGTGGGCTGCAGGGCGAGCGGGGGCAGCCCGGCCTGGAGCAGCGATTTGAGCTGCTCGGCCGTGTCGCGTTGCTCGCGGCCCACGCGCCAGTGCTCACGCACCACGCCAAACACGATCACTTCACGGAAGTGCCGCTGCTCGTCAGGCAAGCGCCACATCGTCACGTCATCCAGGCAGCGCGCGAAGTGATTGAGCGACTCCTGTCGCCCGATCACCTCCTCCGGCGAGTCGTACGCCATGATGGCACCGGTTTGGAGCCAGCGGCCGTCTTCCAGCACGCGCCGGTAAAACTTGGGCTCCATGCGGCCGCCACCTTCCTCGCCGCCCGCCCAGTCAAAGGGCGGGTTCAGCCAGGCGAACTGCGCAAAGCCGCGCGATGCTTGCAACGATCGGAGGGCATCGCACGACAGCACGTGGTCGGCCTGCTTTTTGCAGGCGGCAGCGCGGGTATCATGCAGTTCGTTGGCATAGACCGCCGCGCGGTCAAGACCAAAGCGGCCGGCCCACGCGGCGATCATCGCGCCTTCGCCGGCACAGGGATCGAGGATCTGACCGGTGTAGTCCGGAGGAGCGGCGACATACGAGAGCAGCAGTTCATGAATGCCGTCGGGGGTCGGAATGAAATTAAGGTCGGCTTTCGCCGCTAAGCGTGCCATGAGGAGTCTTCCTTTCAGGAAGGGAGCTCGCCACGGCACGTCCCCCAGCGGGAGCGTGCGGTGGCGCTCCCGAATAAGGGGGTTAAGAACGACGATGAAACGTCGACGTGCTGGTCACGTGTGGACGTGGCCGGCGGGTTCGTCCGCTTCCTCAACGGCGACGGCCACACCGTGTGATGCAGGCGCATCTCCGCCAAAGGTAGCGATCGTGGCCGGGCCGGTCGCGCCAGCACATGCCGCCACGATATCGGCCCAGACCGCCTCGTCCGGCAGCACCCAGTAGGCCGTGCAGCCGTACGACGGCAGCCTGACGATCACCTGGCGGTCCAAACCTGCCGTCCACAGCTGCGCGGCCCACGTGGGCTTGAGCGGCAGCGTCGACGCCCGGTCCAACTGCCAGAGAAACTGCGGCAGAAACGGCGTGCCGTCTGCACCGACCAGGTGCAAGAACGGTTGCGCCGTGCGCGGCCCGAGACGGGAAGCGTGTTCAATCGACAGATGCGCGAGCCCCGACTCCGGCAAGGGTGTGTCGTTCCACCAGCTGCGGTAGACGCCCTTGCCCTCGATGCGGCGCGTCCGGAGATAGTCGGGGAAGCCCCGCCGGTCCGGCTCGGGTACCTTGATCACGTCACGTTTGTGGTCCATGAGCGCGGCCCAGGCCGCCTTGAGTTTGGCATGTGGGCCGACGCAGGAGAGATACACCAGCTCGTGAACGGGACGCTCCTCGCTCCCGGGTGCGCCGGCCGGCAGATAGGCCCAGCCAACGCAGGCGGCGAGCAGACCACTTTTGAGTTCGAGGTTGGGCGGGTGGGATGTGGGTGCGACGCGCAACGGGTGGGCAGGCAGCACCCGCTCCAGCCCCTCGGCGGTCACGCTCCAGCCGCCGCCCGGCAGCTGCGCGACGGCATAGGCCAGGTGCCACGGCATGTCGCGCTCGTCAGGACGGTCGTCCGCTGACGTAGCACTACAACAACGCATACGCTCGGCATGCCAGACACGACGGGCAGCGTCAGTCGCGAGGAGCTGGCGCACACGACCGTCGGGCAAACCCTCGCTCACGAACTGGTCTGCCAGGCGGCGGTGAAGCTGGTGCAGAAAGACCCCGGTCTCACAGCTCCGCTTCCACATCAGGGACACACGCGGACCGCTCGCCCACGCGGGATAGCCCGGTGGCTGCAAGCGATAACATAGGTGCGGGAGCACCATCGTGCAGAGCGGATCGTCCATGAGCGGCGGGATCGTCTCCGGCATGCACTCGCTGATGCTCTGAGCGCGTGCATCCAGGCTGACGAGCAGGGAGCCGTCGGTCAACTTTTCCCAAAGATCCATGAGCAGTGATCTCCACAGCATCCACTCCCCGGACGCTGCTACGAGGCAGGTCCGCCGAGAGCGGATACGGGAGACTGCAAGCGAAGGGTGCAGGAGCCGTGCGCGGACGCTCGTCCCACACGGCACCGGAACGGTGACCGTGGGGCATGAGCATGCGCGCTGTCAGGAAGTCGGGTGGACGGCATTCAGGCCGTCGCAGAACGGCTGATCGCCGTCCAGTGCCAGCAGCATGAGACTCTCGGCACTGACCTCGATGGTGAGGAGCGTGTCGTCCGGCAAGCTGTCTATGGACTCGAGCAGCCGTCGGAGGTCGTCCGCGTCCACCGGGAAGCTGTGCTGAAGGACGACGGGCGTAGTCACCACGAGACCGATGCCTCCGGTGACGATGCCTGGCCGGCTCAGACTGAGACTGCCGTCGTCGCTTTCTCCCGCAAGGAGTAGCGTCGGGCAGTTCGCCAGGAGCGCGAAGCGGAGCAGACCGCGCAGCAGTGCAGGACTGGTGGTGGCACTGAAGCTCGTCGACGGGGAGCGTGCTTCGTCCACGATGCTGAGCATGAATGGGTGATAACAGCCGCCTCGGAACGTACAGCCGGGGCAGGTACACGCGGTAGCCGTGACCCGGTAGGTCGTCGTACCACCCTTCTTCGACGGAGTGGTGCGTTCAACGAGGAGCACCACGGTGCCATCCTCCTCGACCACGCGTTGCCAGCGACCGTCCTTGAGCCGCTTGAGTGCCTTGGTGAGCGTTGTGTCGGGCCTGAGCCTGTCCGCCGCAGCTTCGAGCGCGGCCACGGACAGGCTGTCGAGGGTTGCTGGCCCGTCGATGGTGATGGGAGCCTGATCCTGAGGATCAGGGACTGGGCATCGCCGCAGATAGTCGGCGGCAGCATTAAGGGCGATTTCAGCCTGCGCCTCTGTCGGAAACGACCCGATGAAATGCGTGTCGTCAGGACCCAAAAAGGCGTCATAGTCGCCCCGTGTGCCCGGTTCAAGGGCGGGCGCGTAGATGATGCGTTTGATCATGGCGGTCATGGTGGGCTCCTTCAAACGTAAAGGACGACGCACGCCATGACCGCCCCAACCGAGCAGCCACACAGCGTGTGTCGCCCGGTTGGGGGAATGGATGTTATACGGAGGCCGCGTCGGCGATGGCGCTACCCATGAGCTTGAGCTCATCGATCAGGCGCATCGCGTCCTGCTTGGTGAAGGGCGTCGCCCGGAGGGCGGCGACACTCTGGCAGCGTGACAGATGACCGATCGTGAGCAGCTGCCCGAGCGCATCGATCTCCGCCGTAAACTCGGCATTCGCGTCGAGCACCTCGTGCACCAACCGCACGATCAAGCCCAGTTGCTTGTCACTCGCTCCATCCAGGGCGGAGGGGGCCGGTGTGTCGCGCGGCACGATGCGCACGGGTTGGGGCCGCCGGATGATCGCTGGCCCGGCTGCTTTGGTTTCGGCGTGGACCAACACCTCCCGCGCAGCATCAACCCGAGGGTTGGGCGGTGCGATGGTCACTGGGTGGCCAACGGTCGGTGCGGGACTGGGGGCGGCGCGTGTGGAACAGCTGCTGGCGCAGCGTCTCCATCAACCCGCGCCGCTGACTGGTCCAGGGGAGCAGGGCCGGTACGCACGTGCAGTCGATTCGTCAGTCCCGCCAGGCGGAACATCTCCTCGACGGCGCGTTCGCACTCCCTGGGTGCAAAGCGAAAGGCTTTGCCCTGGCGTTCGCCCCGCGCCCAGACCTTGGGCAGAAAATAAAAGAAGTGGCCCAGGCCAACCGCTTCCGCACAGGCCCGTTTCTTGGCCTGGGCCTCGCTGGAAGTACCTTCGTTCTCCCGGCTCCCATCCGACTCGCCGGTTGAGGAGTGCTGGATGAGGCCGTTGAAGGCGGTGAAGTGGGCAATCAGCTTGGCACCCCATGGTTCCAGACGAATACTCCAGTTCCACGGGCCCAACACCTGATTGAGCCGTGGCACGTATGAGGTCCACCACCCGGCATACGGTAGGGCCAGGCCAGTGCCGCAGTACCATCATGGTTGACGGCACCGGGCAAGAGCTCCACTTCAGCCTGAGGGAAGGGGCGTTGGAGGTCGGCGAGCACGGTTTTGATGGCTGCGGGAAGGTCGGCGGGCAGCAGAAGCGTTGGTTGAGCGGCAGGTAGGCTGCGGTCGGTCATGGTGGGTCCTCCGAAGAAGAGCCACGCAGCGAGTCACCGCACCCCCATCTGCACAGAGGGCGACAGTGATGTCTCCCTGCGCGGCGGAAAGCGGGTTGGGGGAAGCGTGAGCGAGCATGGTGCGGTCGCAGGCTGTGACGAGCGGAAGCAGGCGACGCTGCGAAAAGGGAGAAGGCGGGCGCCGACGTGGTCGTCTGGTGGTTGTGGTGCGCGGTGGTCGTGGAACGGTCGCTGCTGAAGACAGAGGTCGTGAGCAGCTGTCTGACGACGTGGTCAATCCACGAGGACAGCGGCTGATGGGTTGTAAGCGTGAACGTTAAGCAGTCGTGCGGTGGGCCGCGAGTGCGGCCCGATACAATTGGTCGAGGTCGTCGATCAAGGGACCAATCTCGCCCACGCAGATACGATCCCGCACTACGGGGGCATCTCTCAGGCGGGAGAGACGGTCAATGCCATAGGTGGTGCCGAGCGCGTCGAGCGCGGGGCCATAGCCCCAGGCAATCAACGATGAGAAGGTCGAGACGAGTGCACGCAGGACGCAATCAGTGGGGGGAGGTGGCTTCTGGTGAGACACCAGGTGGACACGGCGGTAGAGGCGGAAGAGGACGATGCCAAGCACAAAGCTGGTCATCACTGCGATCAAAGGCAAGGACCACGAGGACATAGCGGACTCCTTCGTTTGGAACGGAGGGGTACAAGCACGCGACGTGGGATGCCCGCAACCGGGCGCTCACGAGTCGTGATTGCGCCGACAGAGCGGACAGCGGGAAGAGCTACGATGTGGCTGAACCTCCTTGCGGCCACCGGCCGCCGTGTGTGCCACAGCGTGGCACAGGACGTCGGGGTGGGCAGAATAGGTGCAGGCGGTGGGCACAGCGGTCGCAAGGAACGCGGTCAAACCACCACGGGCGTTGCCGGCTGGGTCGCGATCGGTCTCAATGAGAGCGGTCATACCAGCAGCAACGCAATCGGTTGCGGACAGGCGTGTGGTGCGCACGTGCGCACTCCACAGCTGTGTCAGATCGTGGGGCCCTGCTCGGCGGCATGCTCGTGCCACGGAGGAAGCCCGTGTGGTCAGTCAACTCCGAGATCGATGCTGCCTCGCACCCTCACGCGCACCAACGGAGCACACGCGCGCGATCCCAAAGCGCCACGGGCACATACGAGCACGCAAGACGTACGCGCATGTGTTGCATTGTGAAGGGGCCTCGTCGTCATCTCGCCCCGCGGCAGGCTGTGCCGGCAACCGTTCCCCTGCGTTGGTGTGTTCCCGCGGTCGAAGCAGCGCGAGCAGTGAAGCAGAGCCACGATGGACGCAGAGCCACGCGATGTGAGTGCTCGACCGGTGAAGGGCATCCCTCGAAAGCAGCAGGATGCGAATGTTCGCCGTTGAGCCTCGTCTCGCCAGAATAGGTCCATCCAGAATAGTCCACCGGTGCCCGTTCAACCCCAGGCGCATCACCTCCGCACAACAGGAACAGGCCAGCCGCACATGCTGCGGTTCCTGATGGCGTCTTGCCATGCGGAAAATATACCACACGCCGCAAGCACTGCACGCCTGCCCAAACACAGTGGTCGGAAGTGAAACGCGTGGTGGTGCGGCGTTGCCCCACTCCGCCCTGCGCTGTTCTATGCAATATATGCTGTGCGTAATGACAGGCGCGGTATCGGCCAGCAATCGTTCCTGCTCCTCGTAGCCCCGGTGAACACTATGCATACGATGCTGAGTGCCGGATATCGACACGACGCAGGTAGGGCTCGGCTCTGGCTCCCGGGAAGCGAGCTGCGCCGGTCGCACCTCACTGCCCCCCTCCGGGAAGCACGACGGCCGAATCAGTATGTCCCGTTCGCGGCGTCGTACGCCGCACCGCCAGGAGCAGGAGCAGCCAGGCCGCCGGCAGCACGAGCCAGCTTTCGAGCGGCCACCTCTCTGACTGGAGCGTCATCATGGCCAGACTCTGCCCCTGGAGCGTTCGTCCGTAGGCCACGAGATGCGAGCCACTGAACAGCACGAGGACAACGAGCAGCCAGCCGCGCTCGCGCCGCTGCAGCCAGGGCCAGACTGCGACCGGAACAACCAGGTCGAGATACAGCAAGCCCCAGCCGACCGGTCGTCCGAGATACAGGATGACCAGCGCCAGAGCGAACGCCAGCGGAAAGCCCAGGCGGTGCCGCCGTGACCACCACAGCGTGAGCATCAGGCACCCTCCGGCCACCAGCGGCGCGACGACCACGGCGAGCGTCGGGGCGAGGCCCGCGTTGACGAAGGCCTGGGTTGGCGTCCGGTTCCACAGGCTCAAGGGCGTTTGCAGGTCCAGCGGCAACACCAACCAGAGCTGTGCCACGCCGTCCCGCAGGAAGCTGCGGTAGGCAGCCCAGAGAGCCGGACCCCAGCGCACCGCATCCAGCACGAGGAGCAGCAGCGCGCTCCCGCTCGCGATGGTGAGCGTGCCGATCGTCTGCTGGCGGCGTTGGGGCGAAGACAGCCGCATGAGGAGGGCCAGCGCGACGAAGCACAGGGCATAAAAGGGTTTGACGGCGATGACGAACGCCAGCGGCAACGCCGCCAACAGCGGCCGGTCGTACCACAGCATCCAGGCGGCGAGCAATGTAAGCGCCAGCAGCACGACCTCGATATTGCCACTCACTACCGAGCAGAACAGATCGACCGACCCAAGCACCGGCACCAACCACAGTGCGGAGGCCCGGGTGCTGCGCAGCCAACCCACCACAAAGCCGATCACGCCGAGGAGCACAAGGCTGCCCCACAGCGGCCGGCGCATCCCACTGGCCGCGAGGAGCAGCGCCAGCGTCGGCGGATACAGATAAGGCGGTGCACCGAGGGGTCGCAAGCCCTGCTGCTTGAACATCGCCCGACCACGTCCCTGGGCCGCCGCGACCTGCAGTTCCCGCTCACGCACATGAAAGCCCGTCCAGACCGGCGTGTTCTGTTCTGGTGTGCGGTAGGGCGAAGCGCCATGGGCGACGGCCTGTGCCGCATCTCGGTAGGCGAGCCAATCGATCAGTTGGTCGGGCGCTTCACCGGGAGGTGCCCAACCGAGGAGGAGACCCGGTCCGACTGTCAGGATCATGACCCCAAAATAAATCCAAAGCAGGCCGGTCAGTACCCGGCGTACTCGTTCATCCAGCATCCGCCCCTCTCTGCAGGTGGTGGCTCCATCCGGAGCACTACCAGCATAGCTGGCCACGGACTGATTGAGGGTGTGCTTTAACGCACAACAACGTTAACGCGAATAAGCGTTGGGTCAAGCTGCCACGAGCGGAAACCGCTCGCGCTGGTGCCAATACCGGTCCCATTCATCATTGAGCATCAACGTGCGTTGGCCAGTCAATGCATCACTCGAGGCTTCGCTCCACTGCATGCCACGATTCTTTTGTCGACGCGTGACAATCAGATCATTCGCCTTCTCGACATGGGCACTGCGGATGTACCTGCTCTCAATTCGCCGCTGCCGGTAGTTAGTGTGCCAAAGTGACACGCGACAATCACGGGTTCATGATCGTCAGCGTGGACCACCCGAGGGGGAAAAAGACTGACAGTGCGTGTCCGTCAGTTCGGCATCGATCACGTCCCACGGATCGGGGAGCGTGCGGCGAAGGATGGCGTTTCCGGTTTGCTGGGTGGTTATTTCGAGCTCATCGAGTACCATCTCCAGCTAGACTGCGGAGACATCGGCGCTTGGAAGATCGAATGCGGCAAGCTCAGTGATCTGCTCGGAGGTGGGATCATCAACGTGGCAGATCAGCACGCGAATATGGCTCATCATCGGCTCCTTGGTGAAACGAGTGGCTTCCTGCTACACAGCAATCCCGAACCGTCTCCAACTTGACCCAACGCATATTCGCACTAACCGTTTTCCTCGTTTTTTTCGAGACAAGCCCCGACCCCAAATTACCTTGACACTACCGTGGCAGCACAGTGTGGGCAGGTCGTCTGGTACTCTCCGGGTGTCCCAGGGTGAAGCTTGATTCAAAGCGGACAGGATACCCGAGAAGTCGGGGGCATTGATGCACAAACTGAATTCTGACGCATCCTACAGCCTTAATTGCGTAACGCCTGGTTTTCCATCGTCCAATCCCACATCGATGGCGATCGGGATGTATGCCGTATCACGGGACTTGCCGACCTTCTGTAAAAAGCCTGCTTCCAGTAAGCTCTTTAAATCGTTGAGCAGCGACCGATCCGATCGAAACGCTCCATACTCATCATTCAGGTGGCGCGCATCCTCCATCGTTATCTGACCATGTGCGCGGGCATACTCAAGCAGCTTGAGCCGGAAAGGCGTTTGGCTGCGAATTGAGGGAGCATCATGACCATAGATCGTCACCTGAAAGGAAACCCCACTATCACGCATACTGAGTTCTGGGAGACCGGCTTTGCGCAATTCCCGAATCACCGTGTCAATGCCAATGCCAAACCGCTCGATTACACCGCTCTGGTACAGGAATTCAGCGATGGTTGGATTACGCGCAAATTGCTCCTGGGTGATATTAGCGAGCGTGATCCCGCCGGGTAAACCACCGGGCGAGGCCCACTCGATGCGGTCGGTATACATCGCGATGCGCGTATGCTTGCCAACACTGTTGTAATCGCGGTGAGCAATAGCGTTTACTGTTAACTCGCGGATCGCCTTACGTGGATATTCGGGCCGCTCGACCCGCCGAGCACTCCCCTCCACCGTGAAGCCGCGACGTGTGTTAGCCCAGAGATAGCCCTCGACGAACTCGATCTGTTCCAGCAGCGTTCCGCCGTGGCGCTTCAGGTGAACCACATCCTCCGTATCGGGCACGGTGCTGGGAAAGTGACCAAGACCAATCTCGGCATGCGGAAAGAAGAATTGCGGACGAGTGCCGAACAGAAGTATGCCGGCCAACGTCGGGGTCAGAACGTTCTGGTGCTCCACCACACCGCGGTAGCGCTGGAGGAATTCGATGGGCGCGAGCAGATTGCCTTCCAAACGACCCGTTTGGTGGGCCTGATCAATATGGTCGCTGACCTTCTGCATATTGATATCATCCAAGGTCGCACCCAGGACCGGCACGCCATCGATTCTTCCATCAGTGATTTCGGGAACCAGCAGGGACATACTGCATTCTCCTTAGCGGAGATTATAGCAGAGCGTGCAGTACATGGCGGCCTTGCTACTAACTCGCTTGCCCGCAACTGCCCGCAACTTCGCTTTGCGGGCAAGCTACGGAGAAACGCGTATCACCAGACACTGGCTGTTTCCCGCAAGTGATGTTGCGGGAAACAGCGGGCATCTGCGGGCTACCCACGAATCTTGCGGACAAGATCTGCGCGGAACACCTTGTCGCTTGCGGGCTAAGTGCTTATGCTAACTTCATGAAGCTACTATTTGATGGTAACCTGCCGTCCCGGCTCCCTGGCACTCGAACTCCGACCCATCGGCCATGGCACGCCAGCCCGGTGTTGCAAGCATGGTCACGTGAACAGCCAATCGCTTCCCAGAGCCAACAGGCTCAAGCCCCTTCGTCAGTGCGGCGCTCAGGGTGAGCGGCGCGACCTTTGACCCACGCGTCACGGCCTACTTTGGCGACCCGGTTCTCCGAGCCGGCTTCATGGTCACTCCACACTTACTCATGCGTCATTTTCGTTCCCTCGGCTTGTCAGCCGAGCACGTGGTGCTGATTCAGCTGCTCATGGAAACTACCTGGGATCTGGCCGACCCGCCCGACACGATGCAGAAGCTGGCAGATCGTATGGGTGTTAGTGTCCGGACTGTCCAGCGCTATAGTGAACACCTAGTTGCGCAGCATCTGGTCGTGGTATATGACCAGTTCAGCGCAGGTGCGCAGATCGGCAACGGCTACGATCTTTCGCCGCTGTTTCAACGACTCGCAGGCCTGGTACAGACAGAACCCCCTGTCAACACGAGCACTGAACGGCGGGTACGAGGTCTAGTTACTGAGCGGACAACAGTAGGCATGCCTCCCCCCGACAGCATTGACATCCCCCCTGGTGACTCGCCTGTCACCCCCCAGGGTGGCAGCATTGACATCCCTGGGGGCGACGACGTCGTCATCCCTACGGTGACGGCCCTGTCGGGGTTTAAAAGGAATACTCAAGAATTACCAAAAAAGGAGAAGAAACCAGGGAAACAACCACTACTGCCTGCTAGCTGTCTGCCTGCAGTTGAGGAGGACGGCGGAAATCAGAGTAGCCCACTAACGCGCGGCGGATACTCGCTACGGTGGCAACGACCACTGCATGCTGCTGAGGTGCAGGAAAGCGCGAGCCTTCTCAAGCAGATGGATATTGGCAATCCACTCCGATCACTGCTGGCTCCGACGGCAGCTCCTGCCGAAGTCTGGGCTTTGTGGGCCTATGGCAAGGCCAAACGATGGAGCACGGGCTTGATGATCAGCCAAGTGTATGATCGGGTCACAAAACAAGCGCGTCCCGCCACCGAAATACTCCCAGAACATGATGAGGTTGGTCAACTCCTAGCCGAGCTTCCTATCGGCATAGCGGTGGCGTTGCTGCAGCTGGCGAGTGAGGTGGTGCCGGCCCGCGAGGAAGAACTGTTCAACGATCCCTTGTTACAGGATGCGTCTGACATACTGCGAGAGGCAGCTCGTAGGCTGGCGATTATGATTGCGCAGGTCCGTAGCCCTGGAACCCATTCGTCCTTCATACGACCTGCCCGTAGCGGCTTCCCGGAGAAGTGTAGCGTGGACGCGTTAAACAGCAGGGCTGAAGCCAGCGACGGTTTTGCGGCAGTTTGGCAGAAGATTCAAGCTGAGTTAGCCACCCAATTATCCAAGAACGACTGGGAAACGTGGATCAAGCCGGCGGCCTTGCTCGATCTCGACCAGACGACCGCCGTTGTTGGAACACCCAATATTTTCGTGCGGCAGGAGGTCGGACAACACTATCGTCATCACATTGAGCGAGCGCTGGCCACGGAGTTTGGTTATCCATTAGAGGTTGAAGTTGTGATCGGTACGGCAAACGGCATCTCGTAGGGTCGTTGTAATCCTGCCCGACAACTTCCAGTGAGCACTGCTCGCCGCCATACACCACTCGTCCGTATCGCAATTCAGGTACAACATGGACCGACCTAGTCCTCGCGTTAGCATACTTTGAGGGGCGCACGGCCGCGTCCGGCACGTTCGAGTACTGGAACGTTGTGGCACGCTGTCCCAAACTCCCACCCCATTGTAATAGTTATGTCAATCCAATGATAGTAGCTCAGTCAGAAGTGCCTGCAGACTCGTCTGGACCTGCTGTAGTGCTGCCCTGACCGCTTGCCGATCCTCTGGATCGTGCGAGGAGCTAAGCCCAGAGTGTAGTTGCTCGACACCGCGCTGAAGACGAGCTACGCGGCGGAGCGACTCATTATCTTTATGTCGAGTTGGCCCGGAATGAGTGGCATTGAGTGGAACACCGGTCTGCGTTGCTCGGTTGAGATCACGAAGGTATTCAGTGACCAATTGCTTGACGATCGTAGCATTGACATCGCCACCCTCTGCGAGCACCCGCAGCATGTCTGTAGCATCTGGCTGCGAAAATTGGCCGGCGCTTACCGCCATATGGAGTGGACGAAGCGTCCATTCGCTCCAGCCGTAACGCATGATCAAAGCCTGACCATCGGGTGCAAACCGTAACAAACGCAGCAAGTCCTGTCGGCGCTGAGGCGATATTTGAACTTGCTCCTCGATCACGCCCCACGGGACTTCGCCTCCGGCCTCCTGCTGGAGCGCATCCTTGAGCGCAATAAGCGACCAGGCCCGCTCCATGTCCGAGAATCCTTCACGTCGCTCATTTTCTTCGAACTGCTGTACAAGTCGGCGGACGGTTGTCGGACGCTCCACTTCCACTGCCCAGACGGTGGGCAAGCCGGCGAGGACGGCGGCGCTCCAGCGACGCTGTCCATTCAAAAGACGGTGTGTTACAACTGGCTGCTGACGATCCTCGTCGCGATAAACGATCACCGGTTGGATCTGACCGTTATCGCGCAGCGATTGTCCCAGTTCGCGTAAGCTTGCCAGGAGCGCATTGGCAGCCTGATCGCCGGCTTGTGCCATACTCATGAGCTCCTGCGGTGGCGGAAGATGCCGCAGCTGAGCTGGATCGGGCGCAATAGCTGCTGTTGGCAAATGGATCAGTGGTAGGCCGCGTTCTTCTGCGCGTCTAGCCGTTTCCGCCGGCGCGCTGCCGATTAGGAAGTCTAGTGGATCCTCGGCGACCGGCTGCTTAAAATATTGCTCAAGGTTAAGGACTTTCTTGGTCATCCGAGCCCCTCTTGGAGTTCCTTTGCTAAATCCCGAAACTGGGCGGCTGAACGGCTCGTCCGGCGATAGCGTAGGATACTTTCTTTGGCGGCAAAACACTCTCGCAATGGAGCGTCACGACCGATCATGGTCTGGCAAACGCGTTCACCAAACTGTTCGCGCAGATAGCCCTGGATCTGGCGGTCAGCCGCCGAGCGTCCTTCGTAGTCGTTGATCAAGATCATGGGTGGTGGCAGGTGCGGAGAATAACGGCTTTTGACACGGCTCACCGTTTCGTTGAGTTCGCCGAGACCTTCCAGGCTTAACGCCTGAGTAAGCGTGGGTGCCAAAATGAGATCGGCGGCAATCATGGCATTGAAGACGACCGCTCCTTTGGCAGGTGGACAGTCGATCAAGACGTAGTCGAGCGGGAGATCGGCGCGTAGCGCATCTCGCAACAGAAATAGCCCCTCCACATTCGAGCCGAGCTCTAAAGCTGCTTTTGCCAGGAGGGCATGGGCAGCACATAACACCACGTTTACTTCTTGGGTGCGCAGCAGAGTTTCGCTTAGTGGGCTTTGGCCAGACAATACGCCATAGGCCGAGCGCTCCGCCGGGACTTTAGCTTTAGAAACGCCGAGCCACTCCGTCGCATGGCCTTGACTATCCAGGTCGATCACCAGGACCCGTACGCCGGTGGCTCCAATTGCAGCTGCCAGATTCACAGTGGTCGTTGTTTTCCCAACGCCGCCTTTCTCGTTTGCCAATGTCAGAACTTTCATACCAGGCTGTAATGACCCCCGCTTTGCAGTTGTGAGAGGTAGGGTATGAGCCCTCATACCTCCGTAGATCGACCTGACTAAATATAGTCGTCAGTAGTTAAACTGCCTGACATGATCCTTACACTCCTGCAGTATAGCATAGCTCCCCCGAAAGCAGACGTTCATCCGGAAATTCAAGTTGTTTTAAACAGTGCCCCATGAGACCTCATGCCCCTGACCTGGGAGATGAAGTTCTGAGAATTCGATCGATTTCTTGCAAGTGGACCCGTCCTGCGTCACCGAGAAAACAGTGAGGTGCCAGGGGATGGCTTAGGCCATGACCTTAAGGGATGTGGCCTAAGCCATTCCCATTATGCTATAATGTCGTACGTACCACTACTGCCGGTCGCCACGACGCTCTGAGGAAAAGGTCGCATATGCCAGTCGATCAGTTCTTGCCGACACGGGTAGTCGATTTTTACGGAGACGAAATTGTTGCGGTCGAAGATGAAGTGAGTGGCCGCGTTTTTGTACCTTTAGCTCGCCTCTGCGACAACATGGGAATAGACCGTCCTAGCCAACTCCAACGTATCCAGGAGCATGCCGTGCTTCAAACGGGGCTCACCACATTGCGGCTGCAAACTGCGGGTGGCCCTCAGGAATCGCAGTGTTTGCGACTGGATCTCATCCCTTTCTGGCTCGCTGGCATTAATGTCCGCCGGGTCCGGCCTGAGATCCGGGATAAATTAATCCTGTATCAACGCGAGTGTGCCGCCATACTGTGGGATGCCTTTCGCCCGACAGGGCTGCCGTCTAGCGTTGCGCTGAATGAAGTCGTACCCGCAGGATCAGCTGCTCAAGCCTATGAAATGGCGATGGCTATTGCAACTGTGGCCCGCCAGCAGATGCAACTGGAGACGCAGATGACAGAGATTGCGGCCTCTGTGATGGAGCAGGGCCGCCGGCTTGAGTCACTTGAGATAACGCGGGCACCCAGGCATGCCGTCTCCGAAAGTCAGGCAGCTGAACTAGCGCAGGCTATCAAGGTGGTTGCCCGCGAGCTTGCCCTCGTAACTCGACATAATGAATATGGTGCGGTCTACGGTCAGCTTTACCGGGAGTTCGGTATAACGTCGTATAAGAGCCTACCGCTTGACCAGTTTGAGCGTGCTATGGAGTGGTTACGTGATTGGTTCCGCACAATCCAGCGAGGCGAGACATTGCCGCCCGTTGAGAGATTGACATAAAGCA
>JBBRHB010000034.1:0-15357 GCA_038223355.1 Chloroflexales bacterium | reverse complement strand
CAGCCATCTAGTCCCGCTACGGTCCAAGCCGAACTTGACTATATTCAAACGGTCGGCCAAAGTGGCAATCACGCTTGGGCGATCGACGGCTACCGACGCTTCGCCGCTACCCATCCCGCCGATCAGCTAGCTGCTGAAGCCTTATGGCGGGCCGTCCAGATCCAACAAAGCGACGACCCGAATGCCGCCATCGTGACTGCTGAGCAACTCGGCCATACCTATCCCAAAAGTGAACAAGCGCATACCGCGCTATCACAGGCCGCGCTGTTTCGCTACCAGCATGCAGCCTACGACACGGCAATCACCGATTGGCAACTGTTAGGCGCAGGGGCTGAAGGCGCAGCGAGTGCCGAGGGCTACTTCTGGGCCGGTGCCACCCTGCTTGAGCATAACCAAGCCCCGTCGGCTCAACAGGCCTTAGTTGCAGCGGACGCGGCTGCCCCTGCTTCATATTATGGTGCCCGCGCCCGTGAGCTGCTCAAGCAGGTCGGTAGCGGAGGCACCATACTCGGGACGGTGGCGACCGCGGAGGAGCGTCGGGCGGTTGAGCAGTGGCTCCAAAGCTGGCTCGGGGCCTCGGTCCCGGCAGTCGATGCCGGTTGGCTAGCGGATCTCGTCCAAGCAGCCGCCGTCCAGCGGGCTCGGGCGCTCGCCGCCGTCGATCTACGCGACGAAGCCAGTACTGAATGGTTCGCCGCCGCCGAACCATGGAACGATGATCCGGTCCATCTTTGGCAACTGGCCCTCCTTGCGAACCGGGACGGCTATGCCTATCCAGCCCTTAAGTTCGCCGAGCGTATTGTGGCCATAAGTCCCGCCCACCGTATCACCACCGCGACTCCCACGGGCTTGCTACGTCTGATCTATCCAACTCCCTACGCCCGCGTCGTCCAACAGTATGCCGTCCAATCCTCGTTTGATCCGCGACTGCTATATGGCCTTTTGCGCCAGGAAAGTCTCTTCAATCCCGATGCAACCTCCTGGGTTGGCGCGCTGGGGTTGGCTCAGGTCATGCCCACGACGGCCACCGGCATTGCGCAAAACCTCGGCATCTCTAACTTCCAAAGCGATCAGCTCTATCAGCCGGCGCTGGCGATCCACTTTGGTGCCCACTATCTGGGCAATCAACTGCAAGCCTTTGGTGGCAACATTCAGGCTGCCGCGGCCGCGTATAATGGCGGTCCCGGCAATGCGCAACGCTGGCTGGAACAAACGAGCGACCACGACTTATTCACCGAACTGATCGATTACCGCGAGTCGCGCGACTATGTCAAGTTGGTCTACGGCAACTGGGGCATGTACCGCGCCCTCTACCACAGCTAAGGCCGTCGTTTCCTGGGCGTGTTTCGTTTCACGGAGTGCGCGGCTCGCGCTCCCCTGTGGCGTAGCGCCCACGGAGATCATTCCAGCGCACGCGCAGCACATCGCCAAAATTACGAATCGAGTCGCGCACCGGATTAATCTTCGTCTCCTGGCCATACTCCCAATGGACCGGTGCCTCGGCCACCTGCATGCCCCATTTCCTGGCAAGAAATAGCACTTCGACATCAAAGGCGGTCACTGCTGCCCCTTTGACGACACTCGCATCAGCACCATACAATTGGAGCGCCCCAAACAAGCGTTGGCCGGCAACTTGGGTAAAGGCCTTAAAGCCGCATTGTGTGTCTTGAATACCGCCCAATGCCACAGTCTGCACGACCACGTTAAATACACGCCCCATCACGTGCCGGTACCAGGGCTCACCGACGCGTTGCGCGCCTAACCCCTCCCGGGAACCGATGGCCACATCTGCCCCTGCCTGCAATAGCGTATACAGCTTTTCCCACTCCTGGATCGGCGTAGCCAAGTCCGCATCACAAAACAACACATATTGCCCCGCCGCTGCCAGCATACCGCTGCGAACCGCATAGCCTTTGCCGCGATGGTCATTGCGCATCAGTTGCAGGTTAGCTTGGCTTTGTATAGCGTGGTCAACGACCGCAACGGTTGTATCGGTCGAACCATCATCTACGACCAAGATTTCGGTCGGGTAGGGCAATGTATCCAGGTATGCCCCGATCGCGGCCAGTGTGCGCGGCAAGCGCCGTGCCTCGTTATACGCCGGTACCACCACGGATAGCAGTGGCTTCACGCTCCCCGACCCCCATACTGGAGGCTGCTAATGAGCCGTTCTGGCCGCGCCGACCGTCGCCGTTTACGTATAAACACGGGCAGATCACGCAGACCCCGCAGCTGCCCACGCAGCCTTGCCCGCGCCGCTGCCCCCCGCACATGCTGGAAGGCCTCCACGGTTATGCGCAGCTGGGCCAGCACAAAGTGCGGCCAATAGCGCCGGATGATCGAAGCCGGCATATTCTTGACCCACACGGCCATAAAATTGCGACCACAATAATAGCTTGCCAGCGCCCCCCCGCCGGTGGCACTAAGCCGGTGGTAAACCACGGCGCTCGGCACGAAAACGGTGCGCAGACCCGCCAGCCGGGCGCGCAGATTCAGATCCACATCCTCACAATACATAAATAAAGCTTCGTCCAAAACATGGCCATCGACGGCCAACGCTTGGAGCGCTGCCCTCCTATAAGCTGCAGCACCCGCGCAGGGGCCAAAGACTTCGCTAACAGCATCATACTGACCACGATCATCCTGCCAGACCCCACGGTTACCCGGAATACCCCAGGCCGTATAGGTATCACCGGCTGCGTGCAACACCCTACGATCATCAAAGAGGCGGAGCTTAGAGGCGGCGAAGGCATATTGCGGCCAGCGCTCCAACGCCCCAATCAGCTCTGCCAGCCACTCCGGCTCGGCCTCGGTATCATTATTGAGCAAGACAACGAAGGGTGCGCTCGTCTGCGCGATAGCCTGGTTAACTGCAACGACTAAGCCTCGGTTCTCGGCTAATGCCAAAACGTTCACATGAGGATAGGCGTGCTGCAGGAACGGAACGGACTCATCGGTTGAGCCATCGTCAACGACCGTAAGCCGGAAGTCCCGGCGGGTTTGCTTAGCCAACGCAGCCAGGCAGGTTGGGAGAAACTGCCGGCCATTATAGTTGGGGATCAAGATATCGATCATGCCTTGGCGGCAGCACTTAAGGTCGCCAAGTGCGCAGCCAGCGCTTCCTGCCAGGGTCGCAAGCTAATACCAAGGTCGCTGGCGCCCACAAAATTCCGCAGTGGGGTAAACGGCGGCGGCGTGCTCGCCCGCTTGTACTCCGCGAGGCTGATCGGCTGCACGTTGATCGTTTTGCCGGCCTGGCGTAGAACTTCACGCGCCAACTCGAAGCGTGAGCAGTAGCCTTCATTCACGAAATGGTAGATCCCATAGGCCGGCTCACGAATCAGGGCGCTAATCGCCGCTGCGAGGTCCGGGGCATAGGTGGGATTACCGATCTCGTCCTGCACCACGGCTAGCATTGGGCGCTCGTCGGCCAATCGCAGGATCGTCTGCACAAAGTTGCGTGCGCCCCCAAACACCCAGGCGATCCGTACGATATAAAATTTGTGTAACAGCTGTTGCACAAATTGCTCGCCCGCCCACTTCGAATAGGCATACGGGTTGATCGGGTGCGGCAGATCCCACTCATGATAGGGCGTGGTCGCCGTACCATCAAAGACCTCGTTCGTACTCACATAGACCAAGGGAACGTCAAGCCGCTGGCAGGCGAGCGCCATATGGCGCGTGCCCAAACTATTGACCCGATATGCTTTGTCTGGATCGACGGCACAGCCATCGACATTGGTAAAGGCGGCCGGATGAATCACCAGATCGGGTCGCGCCCGAACCACCGCTTCGACCGAGCGGTAATCACTAATATCTAAGGTTGTGCGGGAAGTCAACAGGAGCGTGTGCCGCGCGGCAAGCATTAATCCCAGAGCCTGTCCCACCTGCCCGTCTGCCCCGGTGAGGAGGATGCGCACCTAAAAGCCTCTATTCATTGCGGCTACGCATGGTAGAGGATCGAGCAGGGCTTGTCAACCTTTGCGTGCCATTCTACGGCAATGTTATGATAGGCGCGTGAATGAGGATAGTCTATTTTATGTATCTACCGTATATTGCGACCTTCTCAATCGTCGCGCGCGACCCTCACAATGGTGATCTCGCAGTCGCCGTGCAGTCAAAGTTTTTGGCAGTGGGCTCGGTGGTCGGCTGGGCGCAGGCCGGGGCCGGTGTGCTCGCGACCCAAGCGCTGGCGAATGTCGGCTATGGCCCCCAGGGCTTGGCGCTCCTGAGCGAGGGCAAGAGTGCTCAAGAGGTAGTCGCGCAACTAACGTCTGCTGACGCCGAACGCGATCAGCGCCAGTTAGGCGTCGTTGATCGCGAAGGTCGGGCAGCGGCTTGGACGGGGAGCGGCTGCCATGCCTGGGCCGGCCATACCGTCGGCTCCGGCTTTAGTTGTCAAGGCAATATTCTGGCTGGTCCGACCGTCACCGAGGCCATGGCCGCCACCTTTATCAAAAGCTCCGGCGAAGTGGCCGAACGTTGTGTTGCTGCCTTAGCCGCCGGTCAAGCCGCAGGCGGCGACCGGCGTGGTCGCCAATCGGCTGCACTCTATGTCGCCCGTGACAAAGGCTCCTATGGCGGTCTGCTTGATCGGTATATCGATCTACGCGTCGATGATCACGTCGATCCGATCCCCGAGCTTGAGCGCCTATTGAAGCTGCATCGCTTCTACCTGACTCGGCCCCCTGCGACAGCCTACCGGCCCATCACCCCGGCAATTGCCAGCGAGCTCCAAGATCTTTTGCGTGATCTAGGCTATTACGACGGTCCGACCACCGGTACCTATGATGAGGTGACCCAGGCTGCGCTTTTTACGATGGGAGGCTTTGAAAATCTGGAAGAGCGGCTGGTCGAAGACGCCCGCATCGACTCGGAAACACTCACATTCCTGCGTGCCAAGCGCGCCAGCCGGTAGGGTTGGTCTGCGCCTCACCTTGGAGCTTTATCGCAACTTTTAGCCTGCGCGTCTGACCAGAAATATGACCACGAGCAAAATCACAATCACCACCACAAATGCGACCATTAACAGCCGCTCAGTATCAAGCAGACTGAGGTCGCCACGGATGCCAGCATCGAAGCCCATAATCGCGAGCGTCCGCGGCTTGCCCCGCAGCGTATAGTCAACTTCGGTGACGGGCGTGGCGCGAATGATCAGTTCGGCCTCCACAATGCGCGTATCATCACGTTCAAGCTTGGTCGCTTCACTAAACAAGTCATGCAGCGGCTGGGCCGCGTGCCACACCGGATCATGCACATCGATCATCCCACCAAAGACCTGCTCTGAGCGACTTTCAATTGCGCGCTGCGGTAAACCCTCCAGATCATCACTATTCTGCCATAGGCGACCGCGGCGGCTAAAGGTAAAAAGCTTCTGCTCCATCAGGCCACCGGTTCCATCGCAACGATCACAGGTCAGCAGGGCGGCGCCCTTGCACTCGGGACAATCAACGACTTCGACCTCCGAGTGCGTCCCGGTCGACGTGGTGACGGTGCGCTTGACATCGATCGTGCCACGGCCCTGGCATCGCCCACACGTTACGCGAGTTTCACCGTGACAGCGCGGACAGACCGAACTTTTTTCTGAATTTGGGATCGCCACCTCGACCGGGACCACGTCGGCGAACGACGCATTGGGGGTCTCAACGACCACCTTCCACCGATCAAGATCGCGTTCCCGATGATTTACTTTGCTACCACTATATGGCCGTTCGCGGTTCTGGGGTGTCGTGCGGGTTTCGTACAACGTCTTGAGATCATAGAAATACAGGTTATATGAGACGACTTGGTCAATTCGGACGGCTTGACCAAGTTGGCGACGGCGCTGCGGACGACCGGCACTCCACTCGTCGAGTAATCGTCGGACGCCTTCGCCGGTATGTAACGTTTCGGCTCGCTCGCGGCTCCGGCGCATGAAATCGCCATCGATCCGGTCACGGAGCACAATTTCAAGCGGATTCTCAAGCCAGTTCGCCTCAACCGAGCCGTCGGTGACCTGCACCCCGCTGCCCTCGCCTAACGACGGGCGCAACGTACCGCGTAGGGCCGCCGCCGCTTGAGCCGCCGAAGGATAGCGCATCGACGGTTGCGGTGACAGCATACGTCTCAACACCCGGTCGGCTGGTTGCAGCCGCGGGTCCACCTCACCCAGCCCCTTTGGCTCGCCGCCAGGCGTCGGAGGTACCTCGCCGGTCAGCATGTGATACAGCACGGCCCCCAGTGCATACAAATCAAGCGCCGGAGCTGGAGTCCTATCTTCAAAGGTCTGTTCAGGTGCCGCATACGGTGTCAGATAATCAGCCTCGGCCAGTTGCGATAGATCAGGTCCATCTGTCGTCCAGGCCAGCGAAAAGCCAGTGAGTATGGCCCTGCCATCGTCACCTACCAGAATCGTTTGCGGCTGCACATCACGATGGATCACACCCTGGCTATGCAGGAAATCAAGCGCCTGGCCAATATGGGCAAAGATGCGCAATGCTTGCGGCGGATCGAGCCGCCCGCCTTCAAGCAGTGTCTGCAGCGGCTTCGCCACTAGTGGCGGCGTGACCATATAATAGCCCCACTTCTCGTCATGACCGCCATCGAGCACCGGCAAAATATGCGGATTCACATACTTGGCCGCCAGTTTAGCAGCCAATTGAAAGCGACTCACGGCTACCCAGCCCGCCCGCCGCAACACATACACATGGACTTCGCGATCGAGGGTTTGATGACGAGCACGGTAAACCGTCGACAGCTCATCCTGCCCAATCCGTTCGCCTAACGTATAATTCTTAAGTTCGTTAGCCTCCGGTGGGGGAGGCGATTTTGTGGGCTGGCGCGCGCCTGCCATAACCATTCGTCCTTCGTACGGATACGTTGGTGCAGTATAGTAGCCTGCGTACAAACACGCAAGCACATTACGACCTATTTTAGCACATATTTTCTAGCATGGCTGGCCAAAGCATGCCCCTTTACCTCGCTAACACACGTACATCCACCACGCAATCTGTAATTCTGGCTTGTCGTAGCACGCTGTTTTTGCTACACTGCACCTATGCGCTGTTGCGGTACGCGACCGAG
Source organism: Chloroflexales bacterium (assembly GCA_038223355.1). Classification (GTDB taxonomy): domain Bacteria; phylum Chloroflexota; class Chloroflexia; order Chloroflexales; family Kallotenuaceae; genus JACDGP01. The sequence continues at coordinate 8,295 of JBBRHB010000034.1, read as the reverse complement.
GCTTGAGTGAACCGACTGGCTCAATTGCTGCATTGCCCCCGTCATTGCATCCCCTTGGTGCTTTTTCGCTGGCTACTACTGGCGATGACCTTCGTGGGCATGGCGATCTTGCTATGGACCAAGCCATGGCCCGGCAGTGCACCTCTGTTCGCGCTGGGCTATGCCACGGTATATCTGGTGCTATGGACAGTGCGACTACCTGCCCTCGCCATCCGTAGACCGGCTACGATCGCTCTGCTCTGCACGGACTTAGTGCTAAGCGTTGGGGCTGCTTGGCTGGCCGGCACCTGGGGCTCCGCACTGACTCCCTTTGTCTTGGGCGCACTCGTACTGCCCGGTGCCTTATTCGGCTCGCTCGGTGCCTGTGTAGCCGTCGCCTCCTATATTGGCATGCTCCTGGCCTACCGCTTCCTACACCTCCCCGGCGGCACGCTCTGGAGCGACGCCTTACCCTTCGAGTATGCGAAAGCCCTCGTAGCCGCCTTCATCTGGCCCGTGAGTGTTGCACTCCAGCGACACTGGCCACGTCAAGCCCGTCCCCTCCTGTTGACCCCGCGCCCACACGTGGGGTCCACGTTGACCACCCTGCTGCCACCGCTCGCACCGCCGGAGGCCCGTTTCGGTCCTCATCTTTTACCGGCGCAGTCGGCCGGACGCCGTAGCTCCGATGGCCCGCAGCCTGCCACCCTCGAACGGCGCGCGACGCGCCTACACACCGCTGTACGACAGGTCGTTACCGAAGCCCAACAGCATGGTCTCATGATCAGCGTATCCATCGAAGGGCGCGAGCCGGTGATGCCGGTCGGCTACGTTCCTTTGCTTATCAAAGCGATTGAGGTGGCACTCGACAACGTGCGCCAACATGCTGGCACTATGGCTGCCGAACTTCAGCTGATCAATGCCCCGGCGACGATCTATCTTCGTGTGCGCGACCACGGCGCGGGTCTGCTCGACGGCACTACCGACTTGCCTGGTTTTCATCATCTCAAGCTCCTGCGCTACCAGTTCAACGAACTTGGCGGTACGCTTGAGATCACCGAACCCGACGACGACGGCGTGCTCTTTGCCTTAACCCTGCCGCTTGCAACCTGAACTTGTACTCACTCCTCGGCCCTTGCACGCTGTCGGCACGCGCAGGGTGCGGGTACGCTTTTTATGTATACAAGGAACGTAATGTACAATGACTGAACCAATCAAAGCACTCCAGGATTACCTAGCGACCATCAACGACCTATCGAATGCGGCCTCCGTGCTAAGCTGGGATCAATTGACCTACATGCCGCCGAAGGGTGCGGAAGCTCGCGCTAATCAACTAACGACGCTCAGCCGCTTGAATCACGAATATAGTACGAGCGACCAGCTCAGCCACTTGATCGAAGCAGCCGAGGCAGCGCTGCCCCCGGATGATAGCATTAGCGCGGCACTCGTACGGGTAGCCCGCCGCAACTATGACCTTAACTGTAAACTCCCCACTGAACTCGTCGCCGAGTTAACCCGTACTGCTGTACTGGGGAATGAAGTGTGGGAGCAAGCGCGGGCCGCCGCCGATTTCAAGCTGTTCGCGCCGCAGTTAGAGCACACGTTTGAACTATACCGCCAGGTTGCAGAACATTTGGGATATCAAGATCATCCTTACGATGCCTTGCTCGATCAATACGAGCCCGGCATGACAACGCGCCAAGTACAAAGCCTCTTCGAGGAACTACAGGCTGGCCTTGTACCCCTCGTGGCGGCAATTGCACAGCGTCACCAGCCAACCGATGACCAACCGCTCCATCAACCCTTCACTGCCGCTCAGCAATTGGCGTGGGGCTGGAAGATCGTGACCGGCTGGGGTTTGGACCCAGAAGCCAGTCGCCAAGACTTGACGGTTCATCCTTTCTGCACCTCCTTCAGCCCTAACGATGTGCGCATTACAACCAGGGTCGATCCTGATTTCTTGTCACCGGCCCTCTTCGGCACAATGCACGAGACCGGCCATGCCTTATACGAGCAAGGCATTAATCCCGCCTTTAGCCGTGGTCCACTCGGTGCGCCGGCGTCCCTGGGCGTGCACGAATCGCAATCGCGCCTTTGGGAAAATCTGGTCGGGCGCAGCTCAACCTTCTGGTCCAAACACTACGGGGATTTGCAAGCGACCTTCCCACAACTCAAGGCCACCAGCTTCGACCGCTTCATCAAGGCCGTCAACACCGTCCAGCCATCGACCATCCGCGTTGAAGCCGATGAATTGACCTACAATCTCCATATTCTGCTGCGCTTCGAACTGGAAACTGCCTTGCTGGCTGGGACCTTAGCAGTCAAAGATTTGCCCGAGGCCTGGAATGCGCGGATGCAGACGCTGCTAGGGATTACTCCGCCGGATGATGGGGAAGGCGTCTTACAGGATGTGCACTGGTCGGGCGGGGGTATCGGTTATTTTCCAACCTATACTATCGGCAACGTTCTATCAGTGCAGCTCTGGGAGGCTGCCCGGCGGGACGATCCCGCACTACGCGCCGAGCTAGACCGGGCCGAGTATGGCAAGTTGCTTCACTGGCTGCGCGAGCATGTCCACCAATATGGTGCGATGTACCTGCCGAACGACCTAACGGAGCGTGCCACGGGCGAGCCGCTGACGGCCAAGCCCTACTTAAGGTATCTCAAAACCAAATTCAGTACGCTCTACGACTTGCCACGCATCGACTAACAGCCTCAGCACGGTGCACCGCCAGCCAGATGGCTGGCGGAGTTATGGTTGTGCCTCTTCGCGCGCTAGGTAATAGGTCATACTATGCAACTGCGCGACTGGGTCGATATGGCGCACCCACACGCCATCGGGCACCTGGGTAATGATCGGGGCATAGTTCAAGATTGCTCGGACACCGGCCGACACCAGCCGGTCAACTACCTCCTGGGCTTTAGCGGCCGGAACTGCCACGATCGCCAGGCGTACGCCTTCCTGCCCGATCAGCGCCTGCATCTCACGATCGGCCCTAATGGCTAAGCCGTTAATGTCGGTGCCGATCTTTGCCGGGTCATTATCAAACAGGCCAACAATATTCAGGCCATTGTGCCGAAAACCTTCATAGCGCGCGATCGCTTGGCCAAGGTACCCCAGCCCCACCAGCACGACCGGCCAGCTCTGGGTTAGTCCCAGGATGCGCGTAATATGACCAAGCAACTTATCGACATCATAGCCGATGCCCTGCTTGCCAAATTCACCGAACCAGGATAAATCCTTGCGAATCTGGGCCGCCGTTACGCTAATGCGTTCACCAAGCTGTTGAGATGATACCGACTTAATCCCTTCTTGCTGTAGATAGGTGAGCGTCCGGGCATAAATGGGTAGTCGGCGCACGACAACATCTGGAATTTCGAGTGGCTCTATGCTCAATGGATCCACGTTGCTGCTCTCATACTGTCTTCACAGTATAGGGAGCCCACGAATCATTGTCAACTTTTTCACAAACGAATTGGCCCCAGGCTGTCGAGTCTGCTATAATCCGCTGTGTCTTGTGGAGTTTTTTCATGTCTTTGCGCCGAATCCAACCTATCCTCCTCCTCGTCGCCGCCTTGATCCTCATTAGCTGTAGTACTGGTAGTGGGCCGACGATGATCTATGATCTCACCCAGCATCCCAATACCTTTCGCAACAAAGAGGTCACTGCGCTCGGCACCTATTTGTGGAAGCCGGGTAATCCCAGCACTGCCGTGTTGCTCCCCGGCTTAAGTACCTCCGACGGGGTCAACGATGCCCAGCCGGTTTACGCCAGCGTCGTCTGCGCCACAAACGGCGAATGCTCACCGAACACCACTGCGGTGGGAGTACCCGCTACCGGCGCCGTGTGGTTAGACAATTTTCCGGCTGCTGTTAGCGCCGAACTCCATCGCCCAAGTGATGCCGTCTGGGGTGTCGTGCAGGTCACCGGTACCTTTGAAACGGGCCATTTTGGACCTGGCGGGATCTATAACTATCGCATGAATGTGCGCCAAGCCCAGGCCATGCAAAAGGTTGAGCGCGTGGTTTCAGCGTTGCCGAACAAGCCGCTTGGTACCGGCAAGGTAACCTTCTTCGATCTCGTTGACCATGCCGAACAATATGCCGGTAAACAGATCACCACGCAGGCCTACTACTTTTGGTCACCGGCTACATCGGGCACGCTTGCCGAGAAAGTGAGCCGTGAACAAAGCTCGGATACACCCGCAGGTCTGAATCCACGCCCCGAAGGCCGTATCATTGCGCTCGATGGCTTTCCACCCGACCTCTCCAAGCAACTCAACGTTGGCGAAGGGAACTCGTTTGTCTGGGGTCTGGTCGAAGTCACCGGTAAGTTTGAAACCAACGGCAAGTGGGGACCCAAAGGTGAATATACCCAGCACTTCGTAATCGATAACGGTAAGGCCAAGATTATCAGCAAATAGGGCAGCGTGTAGGGGCTGGGAGCGAGCGTGTATTTTTTTCTCGAACCGATGCGCGAAAGCGACATCCCCCAGGTCCAGGAGATCGAGCGACGCTCTTTTTCAACACCCTGGTCTGCCGCCACCTATGTGCGCGAACTGCGTACACCCGATCAATGTCGCTACCTCGTCGTCCGGAGTTCGAGTACGCGACCCCGTCATTTCGATCTCGAGCCGCCCCGCCGCAACTTGCTCGCGACCCTGTTGCCAAGCTTGTTTGGCACCTCCACGCCGCCTAGCCCCTATCCGGTCGTGGCATATGGTGGCATCTGGCTAAATGTTGATGAAGGTCATATCACCACGATCGCCAGCACGCCCGAGGTCCGGGGACGCGGCGTTGGTGAGCTGGCTTTAAATGGGCTGATCGATGCCGCCCTTGCTTTGGGCGCAACCGCACTAACGCTGGAAGTACGGGTCTCCAATACCGTCGCACAAAACCTCTACCACAAATACGCCTTCGAGGCCCGTGGCACACGCCGGCGCTACTATACCGATAACAACGAAGATGCGCTGATTATGTGGACCGAGATGCTCACTTCGCCGTCCTATAAAGCTCGTCTCCGCGAGTTGCGGCTGCGCCTAGCCGAGCGTTTGCGGATCCAAGCCGAGGAACCGGGCACCGGCGACAGTACACGTGGCCTATCTCCGGGGTAGACCCTACAACGAACGGTCGCGCCTGGCCATGGGAGGAGCTTGTGGCAACAATGACGGAACTTGAGCAGCAGGAGCTGCCCAATCCACGCGATATTGTCCGCTTCGGCGGCCGTGATATCGGGCGCTGGCCGGTCTTTCACATGTTTTTTATGGTGTTGAGCGCCGTCGTCATCGGCAACGGTTTGATCATCTTGGGCACGGTCGATTTCAAGGTTAGCAAAGAGCCGCTGAACCTCGGTGGCACCCCGGCGCAACGTTTCGTCCCGCTCGATCCCGACTCGCCACGGCTCGATCCCACCGAAGCCGAGGTCAAAGCGGTCGTGGTGATCGCCCACGGCTTTGGCGGCTCGCAGCGCATGATGTGGCCTTTTGCGTCAACCTTTGCTCGCAATGGCTATGCCGCCGAGACCTTTGATTTTCCCGGTCACGGCAGTGCCACAACACCATATACTGCCGATGACACCCAGCGCCTCCAGGTCCTCGACCGCGTCGTGCAGGATGCCCATACCCATTGGCCGGGCAAGCCGGTTGTGCTGCTAGGCCATTCCATCGGCTCGGAGGCAGTGGTTAAGTATGCGCACGCCCACCATGACATTGCTGCGACCATTGGTGTATCACTCGTCGGTGACGCACCGCCCGATGTACGCAACCTGCTTGTATTAACCGGCTCGTGGGAAGTTGGCGCGATCAAGCGTGCGAGCCGCAATGCCATCGCCGCGACCGGCAACAGCGCTGTCGTGCCCGACCATGATTATGGCACATTTGCACAGGGGACCGCTCGCCGCCTCGTCTGGGTGCCACATACCGAGCATGTCACCGTTTTATGGAGCGCACAAAGCCTGCGCGAAGCCGTCGCCTGGGTCGACCGACTCACCGGCACACCCCGCCCCACCGGCATCCTAACCGATGTACGGATGCTCGGCCTTACCATCGTGGCGCTCGGACTACTCTGGTTTTGGTGGTCACTCTGTTATTTCCTCTTCCGCCGGCGCCCGCTCGCACCGCTCGGCGCGCACTTGCCGTGGCGCTCTGTCTTACTGATCAGCCTAGCGGCTGCCATGCTCACGCCTGTCATCCTACGGCTCATACCCATCGGCAACTTCCTGCCCCTGGCAGTAAGCTCCTACTTGGCCTTACATTTCTGCCTGTACGGACTGCTCCTCCTCGCTGGTACCACCGTACTAGGCGCCTCGCCCCTGCCTGCCCTGCGCCGCCTCTCCTGGCCTCAGACCCTCTGGGCGACGCTGCTAATGATTGCACTAGTCACCATTGTCTTGGGGCCGGTAACCCAGAACTGGTGGCTCAACGTCTTTCCGCCCCTCCGCCGCATCCCCTGGGCCTTTGTGCTGTTCATTCTCCTTTTGCCCTTCTGGCTTGGTGATGCGTGGTTGACGGGGAGCCTGCGCACTGGTAGCTCGCGCTGGGCCTTCTGGGTAAGCAAAGTGTTTTTTATTGGCTCGCTGCTCCTGGCAGTCGTGATCAACGGCAGCGTGAACTTCGTTTTCCTGGTCCTACCGATCTTCCTGATCATCTTTGTACTCTTCGGCGTTATGGGTAGCCGTTTAACACAACGGACCGGCAACCCATTTCCGGCAGCACTAGGGACCGCCGCAATCCTGGCCTGGCTCATCGCCGCCACATTGCCGCTGATACGTTGACACCTGTGCCGGACCGGGTATATTCCCGGCAGGTATCTTGGCTATCCCCGCGAACAACAGAGCCTCGTCCCCTGCGTACCTCGACGATGCCCCACAGCACACCAACTAGTGCCAGCGCAACGAAGACCGCCACGATCTCAAGTGGACGAGGACCTAGTGTGTCGGCAGGAGCAACCGTGAAATAGCGATACTTTAATCCACCAGCAACACTCCAAAACAGGATTGTTTCTACTGGTTGCAAGGCGGGCCTCCTGCATGGGCACAGCTACCCATGTGCGGTCCTGCACACGTACTATATCACCCACCCATACCCCGTGTATCACTCTGGCATATGTCTCATCTCAAGACAACGGTATATACTGCAAGGACCCGGGAATGCAGTGACATCACATCTGGCGACATCATGGGACTGCAGCCCCAACGCGACCGCTGCTTCATCTGCTTGGTGCTGCCAGAGAAAGCAACTCATGAACAAGGCTTGCCGGTCCTGGCTGTTCATCGCGTGTCTCCTCCTGGTGCTCACCTCCATCCTTACCCCCGTCCACGCCCTTGCAGCGGACACGCTCTGTTTTGCTAAGACCACACCCTGTGTCACCGGGCGCTTCTTGAACTACTGGCAACACAACGGTGGATTGGCCGTGTTCGGCCTGCCCATCACAGCAGCGCAAAACGAACGCAAACAGGACACTGGGGCCATCTATCTGACCCAACGGTTCGAGCGTACACGCTTCGAGTCGCAGTCGGATCTGCTGGTACCCACTGATATGCTCCTTGCTCGCCTCGGTATCGACCACCTTGTATTGCCAGCGCTCGCCGTAGCCGGTCCAACTTTAACCCTCGAACCCGGAAATGGTTCCTGTGGGACACGCGTAATGGCGCGCGGAACGGGTATGCCGGCCGGCATGCCAATCCTATTACAGGCCGGTGGGGACAACGGTCCAGAGATCGGCCACGGATGGGCAGCGGCGAATGGAACGTTTGCGGTGTCGGTCATCCCCTGTACCACCGCTACCTCTGAGCCATTTGGCTATCGCCTCCCGGTCGTCGCCGGGCCTGACAAGGCAGCAATCATGGCGAGCCCAGACCCAGCACACTTTCTCTTTGGTGATCTGCGGCTTCCGATGTTTGCATATGCGACCTTCACGATCACAGCCGCACCCATGAGCTTGCCCAGCACGGGCGGAGCAAACTCTCCCGTGCCCATCTGGATCATCTTGATCAGTGGACTTGGGCTTGTAGCGATTGGGATCGGCGTGCGACAGCATAGGTGCTCGTACAAGTTCAAAGCACTAGCGCAACAGCTTGCCTCCCAGGAGGTCATGCACGTTGCGCAAAGCCTCGCTCCGGTTAACTAAGACTGCATATATGCTGAAGCGTGCAAGCTGGCTGGTCCTCTTTCTCCTCATCATGGTGGTAGGCATAAGCTGGAGTCTTGCCCGCTCAACCACCATGGCCACCGCACAGCGTCCTCAAGGTGGCATTTCAAGGCGTTGAGTCGTATCAATTAGGCCCGCCAACCAGGAGCTAACTCCATGATCAATGC
>JBBRHB010000033.1:0-15636 GCA_038223355.1 Chloroflexales bacterium | reverse complement strand
ATTAGGGCTCCCGCCGTTCATGTTATCATGGCGGCAATGAAAGTCGGCTTGGTGATCGATGACCACATGGCGCGGCCAGGTGGTGTACAGGAATATGTGCGAGGCCTCTACCGCTACCTGATCCAACATAAGCACGAGGCTGTCATCTTTTCAAGCGTGGGCAGCTTCCCAAACGACGACCTTCGCCTGGTCGCCATTGGCACACCCTTACCGTTTACAGCTAGCGGGTCATCAACCTCCATTCCACTCACCCTTGCCTCTTCACGAGATCTACGCCGGCTCTTGCAGCATGAAGCCTGCGACGTCTTGCATGTCATGGCACCCTATTCACCAACGCTGAGTGGCCGTTTGCTTATGCAGTCCGAGGCCCGGCACATCTTGACCTTTCATGTCGCAACTGAGCCCGGTCTGCGGCGGACGCTCCTTGGTGCCCTTGCGAAGCTCCAATACCGCTCGCTCCGCCGAATTCATGGCCGCATTGCTGTTTCTTCGACGGCAGCGGCAACCGGACGAGCGTTGTACGGTGGCGACTATCACCTGATCCCCAATGGGGTGCAACTTACTCAATTTGCACCCCATGCTGCATCGTTCCCAGCCGTTGATGATCCGTGTGTCAAGCTCTTGTACGTCGGTCGTCTGGAACAGCGGAAGGGTGTACGCTATCTCATACAAGCGTTTGCGCGTTTGCAGCCTCAATATCCCACGTTGCGCCTGATTATTGCTGGCGATGGTCCAGAGCGCGCTGCTTTAGAACAGCTGGCTGCACGAATGGGCATCGAGCGCATTCAATTTCTAGGCTATGTTCCGGCAGCCGATTTGCCGAGCCTGTTGGTATCAGCCGACATCTTCTGTGCCCCCGCAACGCATAAGGAAAGCTTTGGGATTGTCCTGATCGAGGCCTTTGCTGCCGGATTGCCGGTCGTTGCTGCCGCTAACGCGGGCTATGCTGCACTCCTTTGCGCCCATCCTGGTAATCTGTTGGTGCCACCGGCCAATGACGTTGCGCTGGCCGGCGCGATTGCAACATTGGTCGAGCAACCGGAGTACCGGCGAAGACTTGGCCTGCGGAACCGTCTGGCGGCTAAACAATATGATTGGCAGGTTGTGGGGAGTCAGATTGTCGAATTCTACGAGCGACTACTGGCCTTTCGGGCAGTGACAATCTCCAGCTATTAGGTAGTTCGCTTTGAATACGTTGGCAAGCTATAGCTTGCCGGAAGGGACCTATCCATGGCCGTCCAACAGTGGCCACCGGCAGACTATGAAGTGGCGACGTGCTGCCGGTGCGGGCTCAATGGGAAGCTGGTATGGACGGAACGATGTTTCGGCATAGTGCAGTGCCCCCGATGTGGGCTGGTGTTCACGAGCCCTCGTCTCAAAAAATCGGCGATCCGCAACATCTATGAGGCTGCGAGCTACTTCGATGATGGCGTCTATGGTTTTTCCAAACAGCTTAATCTCGGTATGCTGCTCCAAAGAGCGTGGACGCGTGGCCGCCTGGATCTGATACGAGGGTTAGTGAATGGGGATCCTCGAGCCAAAAAAATGCTCGAAATAGGTTGCGCCTATGGCCTCTTCCTCCAGGCTGCTCGACAGCGAGGCTTTGAGGTCGCTGGTGTCGAATATTCCAGTACGGCGGTCCAGTGGAGCGCGCAGCATCTTGGCCTCCACGTACAACGGGGCGAACTCAAGGATGTACAACTACTCCCGCAGCATTTTGATGTAATCTGCTTCTGGGATGTGCTTGAGCATGTCGATAACCCCGTAGAGTTCCTCAAGCTTGTGCACCAGTATGTGGCGTCGGATGGTGTTGTCGTCTTCTCAACGCCATACGTTAATTCACTTCCTGCCCGGCTGCTACGCAACCATTGGTGGACATTGCGTCCCGAGCAGCATTTATGGCATTTCACGCCTCACACGCTCGGTCTGCTGTTTGCGGACGCGGGTCTGCGCCTTGAGCAGGTGATCTGCAATCCGCTGGCTCCTTCCAATATTGGGCGGCTTGATAGCCTAGTGGGTATAGCCCGGCCCCTGGCATCGTCCATGTAGCAATCATCGTTCGGTTGCGGCTTCTTGGCCCGGTTAATGATGGTAGCCTACTCCTAGCGCATTGTCGAGATGAAAGTAGCTGCAGGATACTATTCTATGAACCAAAAGAACCTTTACGAAGTTGCGATCATCGGTGCCGGGCCGATCGGCTTAGAGCTTGCTGTCTGCCTTAAGCGTGCAGGCGTCGATTATATTCAGTTCGATGCCGGCCAAATTGGTCATACAATGACATGGTGGCCACGCAATACCAGCTTTTTTAGCACGACGGAGCGGCTGGCCATCGCGGGCATCCCTATTCAAAATAATCTTCAGCAGCGGATTACCGGTGAAGAGTATCTGGCCTACCTCCGCGCCGTCATCGAGCAATTTGATCTCCAGGTCAATAGCTATACCAAAGTCTGTGTCCTTGAGCCTACGGCCGATGGTTTTGTACTTACGACGCAACGAGCGGCTGGCACTCACCGCTATCATTGCCGGCGGGTAGTGTTGGCAATTGGCGATATGGAGCAGGCCAACCGGCTCGATATCCCAGGTGAGGAGCTACCGCATGTGTCGCATTATTTCCGCGATCCGCATGACTATTTCCGGACGCGTCTGCTGATCATCGGTGGCAAGAATTCGGCGGCCGAAGCGGCCTTGCGCTGCTGGCGGGCCGGAGCTGAAGTGACTATGAGCTATCGACGCGCCCATTTTGATGCTCAGCGCATCAAGCACTGGCTGTTGCCGGATCTCGAAGCCCAGATTGAGGCAGGCACGATTCGCTTTCTGCCCCAGACATTGCCGGTCGAGATAACACCGGCGCACGTTGTGCTCCAGCCCCTCGATCACAATCAGCTGCCCAGTGGTGCGCCAATACTGCATGAGACCGACTTTGTGCTATTGAATACAGGCTTTCGGGGGGACCAGCAGTTGCTTGAGATGGCAGGCGTCGATCTGCAGGGGGAGAACAGGATCCCGGTCTGCAATCCAGCAACGATGGAAACCAATGTCCCCGGCCTGTACCTGGCCGGTACAGTCGCCGCCGGTATCCAACAGCGCTATACGCTCTTCATCGAAAACTGCCATGAGCACGTTGGCAAGATTACCGCGGCCGTTACGGGTTCCTGGCCGAAGCAGTTGGGCGCAGTAGCCGGTCGTAACTATCAGTTATCTTTTGCACAGATCGAAGCAAACTGAGTTAGATATATTGCGCCATTATGCGATAATCGGCCCAATAAAAGGTTCGTTATGCGCATTGCTTTGTTTATAACCTGTTTTAACGATACCCTGTTCCCTGATACCGGCAAGGCCATGGTCCGCCTGCTAGAGCGCTTGGGGCACACGGTCGATTTCCCGCTAGAGCAAACCTGCTGCGGGCAAATGCACTTCAACACCGGCTACCAGCGCGAAGCCATTCCTTTGGTGCGCCATTTTGTCGACGTGTTCCAGACCGCCGAGGTGGTCGTCGCGCCATCTGCTTCCTGTGTCGGCATGGTTCGCGACTTGTATCCACGGGCGGCTGAACTGGCCGGCGACCGGCGGCTTAGGAATGCCATAGCTGAATTGGTACCACGGGTATTCGAGCTCTCCGAATTGCTTGTTAGGAAGCTTAACATCGAAGACGTCGGTGCCTATTACCCACACCGGGTAACGTATCATCCTACCTGCCACTCACTGCGTGTGTTACGCGTTGGTGATGCGCCGCTACGGCTATTGCGGGCGGTACGGGGGATCGAGCTGGTCGAGTTACCTCACGCCGACGAATGCTGCGGCTTTGGCGGAACGTTTGCGATCAAGAATGCCGACACGTCGATGGCGATGCTAGGGGACAAAATGCGCCACGTGCTTGATACGCGGGCCGAGGTCTGTGCCTCGCTCGACAACTCGTGCCTACTGCAAATCGGCGGTGGGCTCCATCGTCAGCGGGCCGGCGTCCGTGCGGTGCATCTGGCCGAGATTTTGGCCTCCACGGAAGAGTAGGCACAGCCATGAATAAACCATCGGTCATGATCGACCTGACGCCCTTCCCACAAGGTGCACAGCGCGCGCTGGCAAATCCGCAGCTTCGCCGCAATATGGGTAAGGCCACGCAAACCATCCGTGCCAAGCGGGCCAAGGTAGTCGACGAGTTACCTGATTGGGAAGAGTTACGCGAGGCAGGGCGGGCTATCAAGGAGCGTGTCTTGCGTCACCTCCACGCCTATCTCTTCCAGTTAGAGGCGGCGGTGCAACGCAGTGGTGGCCAGGTACATTGGGCGCGTGATGCTGCCGAGGCGAATCGTATTGTGAACGAGATTGTGCAGAGGCACGGTGCGCGTGAGGTGGTGAAAGTCAAGTCGCTGACGACCGATGAGATCCAGCTGAATGCTGCCTTGCAAGCGGTCGGCATCCAGGCAACGGAGACCGATCTCGCCGAATTGATTATTCAGCTGGCCGAGGAACACTCATCGCATATTTTGGTGCCGGCGATCCACAAGAACCGCTCCGAGATCCGTGAACTATTCATGCGTACACTCGGCATTGAGCAGCTGTCCGACGATCCGCGTGAATTGGCTAATGTGGCGCGGCAATACCTGCGCCGCCAATTCCTCGCCGCGCCTATCGCGATCAGCGGCGCGAATTTTGCGGTCGCTGAAACCGGTACGATTTGCGTCGTTGAGTCGGAGGGCAATGGCCGCATGTGCTTAACGTTGCCGCCGGTGCTGATCTCGGTCATGGGCATCGAGAAGGTAATCCCAACTTGGCAAGACCTCGAGGTGTACCTGCAACTGCTACCGCGTTCATCGACCGGCGAGCGTATGAATCCATACACGTCACTGTGGACAGGGGTGTCGCCGGGTGATGGACCCCAAGAGTTCCATCTGGTCTTGCTCGACAATGGTCGTACACAGGTCTTGGCCGACGCGCTGGCCCGCCAAACCTTGAATTGCATCCGTTGTAGCGCCTGCCTCAACATTTGCCCGGTCTACGAGCGCACGGGCGGACATGCCTATAGCTCGGTCTATCCTGGCCCAATCGGCGCGATCCTGACGCCTCAGTTGGTCGGCGTTGAGCATGCCGCGTCCTTGCCGTATGCCTCGTCCTTGTGTGGGGCCTGCTACGATGTATGTCCGGTCAAGATCAACATCCCGCAGATCCTGCTCCATTTGCGTGGCCGCGTTGTACGCCAGAAGCAAGACCACGGCGGACTACGTGGCAAGGCCGACCCGGAAAGCCTGATGATGAAACTGATCGCCCGAGCCTTTGCCCGGCGGGAACGCTACGAGCAGCTACAAACGCTGGCCGTGGTCGGCCAATGGCCCTTTCGCCACGGCGACACAATTTCGTCTTTGCCGCCGCCGCTTTCGGCTTGGACAACCATGCGCGACATCCCGGCAGTGCCGCAGCAAAGTTTTCGCGATTGGTGGAGGCACCGTTCATGAGTCTGGCGCGCCAAACGATCCTCCGCCGCATCCGTGCTGCTCTTCGTGATGTCCCTCAGGAGGAGCAACCGGCGGATGTCGTAGTGCCTCACACGTATCTGCAAACGGATGAACGATCACGCGCCGACATCGTGGCTCAATTCGCAGAGCGGGTAGCAGAGTACCGGGCAACGGTGCGACGGATTGCGGCACAGGAGCTACCACAGGCCATCTCCGCGGCCTGTGCGAGGCATGGGGTCCGCGAGCTTGTCGTGCCGTTGGATCTACCCGCAAACTGGCTACCGGACGAGATCGTAATACAGCGGGATGACGGCCTAACCGCTGAGCAGCTCGACACGAGCGAGGGCGTGCTGACCGGCTGCGCGCTCGGTATTGCCCAAACAGGTACAATCGTGCTCGACGCCGGACTGCACCAAGGCCGCCGGGTACTCACGCTGCTGCCGGACTATTATCTCTGCGTTGTATATACGGACCAAATCGTTGGCTTGGTACCCGAGGCTATCAGGCGCTTAGAAGCCGCCGTGCGCGACGAACGGCGGCCCATCACTCTGATCTCCGGTCCATCGGCCACCTCCGACATCGAACTGAATCGCGTCGAAGGTGTCCATGGCCCGCGCACGCTTGATGTGCTCATCGTGGAGCGAGGCGAGTAAGGTTATTTGTAGCGCAAAGATTTCAGAATAAACAGCATGTTCGCCGGGCGTTCGGCCATACGCCGCATCAAGTAGGGATACCATGCTTCGCCGAACGGGACGTACACGCGCACATTGTAGCCCTCCTTTACCAACTGCTGCTGGAGATCACGCCGGATACCATAGAGCATCTGAAACTCGAAGCGATCATAGGAGATCTTCTGTTCGCGGCTGAACTGCTTGATCTGGTCGATCAGTTGGCTGTCATGGGTTGCGAGGCCAGGATACGTGCCTTCCGTGAGCAGGCTGCAGGCGAGGCTGAAGTAGTTGTGATCAACGTCAGCTTTGCGAGGATACGCCACGTTGGCTGGCTCTTGATAGGCACCTTTACACAGCCTGACCCGTGCACCAAGCTCGTTCATACGCGCCACGTCCTGCGCCGTACGGTAGAGATAGGCTTGTAGCACCGAACCGATGTTTTTGAAGCCTTCCTTGCCATACATTTGCTCGAAGACATCAAGCGTGATCTGTGTGTAGCTCGAACCTTCCATATCGATGCGTACAAAGGTATCTTGAGCGCGTGCCAGTTCCAGAATACTGCACAAGTTGGCTTCTGCTGCAGCACGACCGATATCGAGCCCCAGTGCCGTTAATTTAAGTGATATGTTGCAATCGAGGCTGCGCCTGCTGATTTCACTGAGTAGTCGAGTATACATCTGCTTGACCGCTGTCGCCTCCGCAGCCGAGCTAACATTCTCTCCCAGGTAGTCAAGCGTGACGTGCGCGCCTTCATGGTTAAGCTGCGCAACCACATCCAACGCATCGGCGACCGTCTCCCCGGCCACAAACCGCCGCGCCACCGGACGGACCAGTGGACTCTTAACCACCTGGCGATGTACCCAATGATTGCCCGCCAGCCACAGTAAGCTGTTCCGCATCAACATGTGTCAACTCCCTCACCGCTCAGTGCCTCTAGTGCTTGTCGCGTGCTATTGTAACCAATGTAGCCTCAGCATGATGTGCGACTATGATGACACACAACGTGGGTTGATGATTTAGAATGATGCGATGCAACATATTAAAATCATTGACTCGCATACTGCCGGGGAACCAACGCGTGTTGTGCTGGCCGGTGGCCCTGAATTGGGTAGTGGTAGCCTTAGCGAGCGGCTGACCATCTTCCGTCAGAGTTTTGATGGGTTTCGTTCTGCTGTCGTTACTGAGCCGCGGGGCTCGGATGTGGTCGTGGGTGCCCTATTGTGCCCGCCCACCGATCCGAGCTGCGTCACGGGTGTCATCTTCTTCAATAATGCGTCGTATCTCGGCATGTGTGGTCACGGCACGATTGGCGTTGTCACGACGCTGGCATATCTAGGGACGGTTGGTGTGGGCGAGCACCGCATCGAAACGCCGGTTGGCGTTGTCACAGCGCGGCTAGCTGCCGATGGTCGGGTCACGGTTCATAGCGTACCGAGCTATCGCTATGCACAGCACGTGTGCGTCAATGTAGTTGGGTATGGTCCGGTGACCGGCGACATAGCATGGGGGGGCAACTGGTTTTTTCTCGTTGAGGAGCATGATCAGATTCTTGAATTTGGGCGGGTTGAGGAACTCACGGCTATCACGTGGCGCATCCGCCAGAGTCTAGAACGAGCCGGTGTGACCGGTGCGGAGGGCGCACAGGTTGACCACATTGAACTGTTCGGGCCGGGGACGAGCGGAGCTAACAGCCGCAACTTTGTGCTCTGCCCCGGTAAAGCGTATGACCGGTCGCCCTGTGGCACCGGCACAAGTGCGAAGCTCGCGTGCTTGGCGGCGGATGGTAAGCTTAATCCCGGCGAGGTCTGGGTCCAAGAGAGTATTATTGGGAGTCGCTTCGAGGCGAGCTACCAGCTTGACGCGGGTCGGGTCGTGCCGGCTATCACCGGCACAGCCTTTATCACGTTGGAAGGTAGTCTCATGCTTGATGAGCGTGATCCATTATGCTGGGGCATCCGTGGTGTTTGATATTGATAGATCACAATACGGTTATTAAGGAGCGTCAACTATGAAGGTCACCTGGCAGGGGGTTATGCCCGCCATCACCACTCCCTTTAATCGGGATGGCAGCGTCGATTACGATTTCTTCGCGCATCACTGCACGGTCTTAGTTGATGCGGGCTGCACTGGTCTCGTGCCCCTTGGGTCGCTCGGCGAGAGTGCAACGCTTGCCTTCGAGGAGAAGACTGCCGTGCTAGAGACCGCCTACAAGGCCGTAGGCAATCGTGTGCCGATCATCTCTGGTATTGCTGCGCTCTCGACCGCTGAAGCTCTGCGACTTGCTCAGGCAGCGGGGGCTGCAGGCTGTAGCGGCCTCATGGCCTTGCCGCCCTATGTCTATTCGACCGATTGGCGCGAGATGAAGGCTCACGTTGCAGCGGTCATCGCTGGGACCGAGCTGCCGGTCATGCTCTACAATAACCCCATCGCTTACCGGACGGATTTTCTACCATCACAGATTGCCGAACTCGCTCATGAACATGCAAACCTGGTAGCGGTCAAAGAGTCGAGTTCTGATGTCCGCCGGAACAACGCCATCCGCGCATTATTGGGTGACCGGCTGCACATCCTGGTGGGAGTCGATGATGGCTTAGTTGAGGCGGTCCAGGCCGGAGCGACCGGTTGGATTGCCGGCCTGGTGAATGCGTTCCCCCATGAGTCGGTAGAATTATTCAACCGCGCACTGGCGGTGCGGCATGGCAGCGGCGATCCTGCTAGGTTAACCGAGTTGTATCACTGGTTTCTGCCGCTGCTGCGTCTCGACACCGTGCCCAAGTTTGTGCAATTGATCAAGCTCACGCAGGAGCTGGTTGGGCTGGGCAGTGCACGAGTGCGCCCCCCACGCCTAGAATTGGTGGGCAGTGAGCTTGAAGAGGCGCGCCATATTATTCAGCAAGCGCTGACCGACCGACCACAATGGTAAACGTCCTTATGCTATAGACGAGATGCCGCTAGAGGAGTTGTCGTGTGTTTCGTCTGCCGTGGCGTTTTTTAAGATGGTGCAGGAAATAATCGCGGACTCGCTCTTCCATGAACACCCGGTCGGCGAGTTTGCGCGGCATATGGCGCTCATCTGGAAACAGCAGTAGATCATAGGGCTTGCGCGCCCGCACTAGCGCGTTGATTAAGCGTGCAGTATGCCGAAAGTGCACGTTCTCGTCGATCAGGCCATGGACCAATAGTAACTTGCCGCGCAGTTGATCGACGTACTGCATCACGCTGCTCGCCACATAGCTATCAGGGTTCTCTTGGGGTGTGCCCATATAGCGCTCGGTATAATGGGTGTCATAGCCATCCATGTGCGTTACCGGCGCACCTGCGACTGCGACCTTGAACGTTTCGGGCGCGCGGACCAGACACATAAGCGCCATATAGCCACCATAGCTCCAACCATAAATGCCAACGCGTGTGGCATCGGCCAGCCCCTGCCCTGCCAGCCAACGCACACCATCGACCTGATCTTCGACCTCCAGGTGCCCCATATCGTGCTTGATAGCACCTTCGAAGGCGAGACCACGGCGCGCACTGCCGCGATTATCCAGCACGAAGACCAAAAAGCCAAGGCTCGCCAGATACTGCGCGCGCATATCGACCGTCATGCTCCAGCCACGGGTGACGCGTTGCGCCTGAGGACCGCCGTAGACGCTGATGATGGTGGGATAAGGACCGGCGCCGTCTGTCGTTGGCCGGTACAACGCGCCGTGCAATTGTACGCCGGTACGGTTTTCGAGCATGACAAGCTCCGGCGGCCGGAGGCTGAGATCGGCTACGCTCGGGTCCGGCTGATCATAGATTGTGGCAACGATGCCGCCGTCGTGTAACGAGCGGAGCCGGACGGTCGGCGGGTGGTCCAGCGCATCGTAGATGTCGATGAACCGGTTGTGTGCATGCTCAACGACGGCAGTATGCAGGCCGGGCTGCTCGGTAATCCGTCGCGGCTCACTCCCGGCGAACGAAACCGCATATAACTGTCGTTCTGTCGGCTCAGCGAGAGTAGACATAAAATAAACTTGCTGCTGCTGTTCATCAATGCCGACGATGCTGTCAACGATCCAATCACCGCTCGTGAGTTGGCGCACCAATTGCCCCTGGCCATCGTAGAGATACAGATGCTGGAAGCCGGTTCGCTCAGAGGCCCAAATAAACCCATGATCTAAACCGTGGCCAGTGTCTTTCAAAGGCTTCAACATATCATGGAGATTGATCCAGACATCACTCGTCTCGTGCAACAGCGCTGTAGCCTCGCCATTCGTGCACTCAAATTGCACCAAATCAAGCTCGGTTTGGGCGCGGTTTTCAATCTGTGCCGTCAGGCGGTTGCCTGGCAACCACTGCACACGGGCGAGGTAGATATCGTCTTTGCTGCCCAGGTCCATCCATACCGGTTCGCCGCCGGTGGTCGCTATAACTCCCAGACGCACATAAGCATTGGCCATGCCTGCAAATGGGTAGTGATGATCTTCCTGCGCCTCCGCACCGACCTCGCCTTTCCCTTGATGCATAATGCGGTAGACCGGGATGTGCGTTTCGTCCACCTCTGTAAAGGCGATGTGGTTGTTATCCGGCGACCACCAAAAGCCATGGCTGCGATCCATTTCTTCCTGGGCGACATATTCAGCGAGGCCGTGCGTTTTACCGGTTCCCCGCGCTCCGGTCGTCAGTTGGCGCGGTGCTCCACCATTCGCCGGCACGACGTAAAGCTCCGCGTCCTGCACATAGGCTACCCACTCGCCATTCGGTGAGAACTGTGCATCTAGCACCGGTGACCTGTCGCCTGCGACCAACTTCCGTAGTGGAGCATCGACGCCGTCCTGGACGTACACGTCACCGTTGAGGGTCGTGAGCATCCTGTTGGCCTCTTGGGCCCAGGCATAACTGGTCACGCCAATCATCAGCTGGCGCTGTCGCTCTCGGCGAAGCGCCTCGGCCAAGGTCACGCTGTCCTCCGTCGTGCCGCCATTAAGCGGCGCAAGCAGCAAACTGTGCTCATTCGTCCGAGTGTCAAAAGCATAGAGTTGGCGAGTGAGCGTCCGGTCGGGGCTCCAAAGATAGGTGATCAATGCATCGTCGGGGCTGAACGCCAGTTCGCCCGGTATAGCCATCCCCGGTAGCGGGTAGGTAGCGATTGCTGCGAGGGGTATATTAGGAGCCATTTCTTTGGCCATCGTCCGCACTCCGGTAGCGATTAGAGCTGTAAGTACTCCATGGGTAGCATAGCAAGAATCATGCGGTGTGGCTCCGATATACGTACTATTCAATGCAGGGAGGTAATGCTACACTGTGAGTACTTCGTTTCACGGAAAAAGTACATTGGATCAGCGTCATGTGGGATCAAGACGAGGGCGACACGACAATTGTCCAAGGCAGCATCGGCACGGCGCTAGACCTTGCAATTGCGGGCTGGCTGGATGCGAAAGGGGGACGCAGTGGGAGTGCTAAGACCCTACGCGCCTACCACGACACGCTCCTGCGCTTTCGGCAGTGGCTACGTACCAATCGCTCCGACCTCGACAGCCCGGCGCAACCCTTGAGCTTACTGGCACAACGCTGGGCCGGCCTCGATCAGCCGGCCCCGACGACCTATAATCAGCGTTTGGCCATTCTGTCATCCTTTTATCGCTACGCGATTCGCCATGGTTTGTTAACGACGGCGAACCCGATCGATCAGGTAGAGCGACGTACTGTTGATAGCTACGGGAGTGCCGTGCCGCTGGACCGCGATCGGCTGCGTGTGCTGCTCCATGCTATTGACCGGTCAACGCTTGCCGGGCAGCGTGACTATGCGCTCCTGTTGGTCGCTCTGCAGACCGGTCGGCGGTTAGGCGAGTTAGCGGGCATGCGACTTGGTGATCTGCAAGTGCGCGGTACGACTATCACCGTTACATGGCAGCGCACGAAGGGTGGCAAGACATTGCGTGATCGGCTTGTACCGGCGACGACCACTGCTGTGACTACTTGGCTGCAAGCAATGCAAGCAGCGGTCCCTGGGCCATTTACCGGACGATCTCCCGTATGGTGCTCGCTGGCGATCAATAATCGCACACTCGGTCATCCGCTGACGACCCGCGCGATCAGCGACATCTGCCGGGTACGCTTGGGAACGGGCAAGGTGCACACGTTGCGCCACACCTTTGCACGGGCCATGGAGGAGACCGGGGCCAAAGTATCGGAGATTCAGGCGCGCCTCGGCCATACCTCGTTGGCCGTAACCGGTCGCTATCTGCAGGCACTACGCGGTGACGATAACCAGCATGCAGCAGCAGTCTTACGTCTGTTAGGTGTAGAAGGGGTGGAAGGGGAGGAAGGAGCCATCTAGCCTAGTTATTAGTATACACGATAAAGAGCAAGGCATCCCATATGGACTGCCTTGCTCTTGAAACTCAACCTCGGTAGCTTTGCCCGAAGAACGATGGACTACTGTCCTGGGCCAGCCGTTGCTGCGGTCGTGGTTCCTCCCGCCGGACGACCGCCAAAGCCACCAATCCCACCAACCTGCACCGTAGTAGCCTGGAAAACACCCGCCACGCTGGTGCCAAAGGCGGTCAGGCGATCCCCAACATGCACATCAGTAATCTGGGCGTCGACCTGCTTACGAATCGTAGCATCAGCGTTTAACTGCACCTGAGTAGTGGTATTATCATTTTTTTTGACCGTGATGGTGGTGCCGCTGATCTGTTGCACTGTCCCGTTCACGTTCTGACCACCGCCTGCGCCACGGTTGCCACGAGCTGCGCCCTGGCCGCCACCGGCTCCACCAGCACCGCCTCCCGCGCCGGTGGCGGCACCAGCGGCAGGTCCACCGGCACCGCCGCCCCGGGCGTTCGCAAAACTGTTAGCGGCTTGTTGTACCTGCGCTTGGCCGACGGCTATACCACTTTGCCGGCCCCCGTAAAAGCCTCCAGCCGCTGCCACCACGAGCAGCACGATCCAGATGATTCGTTCTCGTAACACTGACTTTATACTCCCGTAAACTATGGAACTAATCGTAGCGCAACGCTACAATCGGACTCAGAGCTGCGGCGCGGCGCGCCGGCTCAATACCAAAAAACAGACCAACTGCCATCGCGAAACCAATGGACATAACAACTGAAAGCGGCGCAACCGAGGCTTGGACAATCCCGCTTAGGTTAACGCCGACCGCAATCAGCATCCCCAGCAGACAGCCAATCAAGCCACCGGCGGTACTTAATGACAGCGCCTCGATCAAGAACTGGGTCAAAATGTCTTTCTCGCGTGCTCCCAGCGCTTTCCGGAGCCCGATCTCGCGCGTCCGTTCCCGCACCGAGACAAGCATAATATTCATAATGCCAATCCCGCCGACCAACAGTGAGATGGCGGCAATCGCACCGAGGAACAGCGTTAAGACCTTGGTCGATTGGACCGCCGTGTTCAGGATATCCTGCTGATTAATGATACTGAAATCGTCGGACGCGCCGTTCGCCGGCAACTGGTGGCGATCGCGCAGGACTGTACTAATCTGGTCGAGTGCGGCATTGATACTATTCGCATCGCGTGCCTGGACGACAATGCTCGACACCAGCAGGCCGCCGCCGCCAGTGATTGCACGATCACCAAAGAGTTTGCGTTGAGCCGTGCTGATTGGCACGAGCACGCCATCATCAGTGGAGCCAAAGCCGCTGCCGCCCTGCGCGTTCAATACGCCAACCACGCGGAAGGTCTGCCCGCGGATGCGCAAGGACTGGCCCACAGCACCACCACCCGGATAAAGCGTAGTTGCTACATTGGCGCCTAGGACAACCACGTTGTCGATGCTGGTCACTTCGGCGTCCGTAACGAACTCACCATCCGCCAGCGAAAGATTATGAATCTGTTGATAGGTGGGTTCAGCCCCCGTGATGCGGGCGCCCAGGTTCTGGGAGCCGGCAACTAGTTGTGCACCACCACCGCCCGACTCAGGCGAAACGAGCAGCGCTGCCGGAACATTGCTAGGGTCTGAGATCGCTTGGGCATCCTGTATCGTCAACGTCTGCCCTGAGCCAAACTGACCGCGTGCACCACCAGCGTTAGCCGCCCCACCACGAACTGTGAGCATGTTGCTCCCATTCTTGGTAATGGAGGCCGCGATGGCATCTTGGGAACCCTTGCCAATTGCGAGCAGGGCAATGACTGCCATGACACCGATGATCACGCCCAAGGAGGTCAGAATCGTCCGGAGCTTATTCGCCATGAGGCTCGAGAAGGCCAGCCGCATACTCTCACCTAAGCTAATACCTTGCTCTTCGAGCACGATATCAACCGGTTCGTCCTCCGTCCTGGCCGGTACGTTCTCTGCCGGGACTGTAATTGTTCGATCAGCTGTTAGCATGTGCTACCTCCTCCTTGACTCTGTGGCTGTCGCTCGCCTCAGATCTGCGAATGTCGCTGGCTAGCTGCCCGTCGCGGATCACCAACTGCCGTTCGGCATGATCCGCAATATCGGGCTCGTGCGTCACTAGCACAATGGTAATGCCTTGCTCGTTCAGATTTTTGAACAAGGTCATAATTTCCTCACTCGCGTGCGAATCTAGATTACCGGTCGGCTCATCGGCCAGCAACAGCGCTGGCCGCGTCACTAGGCCGCGTGCAATCGCGACACGCTGTTGCTGACCGCCTGATAGCTCGCGTGGATGGTGATCCATACGGTCTCCCAGACCTACCGACTCAAGAGCCTCAGCCGCGCGCTGCTGGCGTTCTTCGGTGCTAATGCCGCCCCGGTAGACCAACGGCAACTCGACATTCTCACGAGCCGTACTGCGCGGCAGCAGATTAAACTGCTGAAACACGAAGCCGATCTTCTTATTGCGTGCTACAGCCAGCTGGTTCTTGTCCAGCCGTTCGACCGGGACGCCATCTAGCAGATAGCGGCCCGAGGTCGGTGTGTCAAGGCAGCCTAACAGGTTCATCAAGGTCGATTTGCCGGAGCCCGAGGGTCCCATAATCGCCACAAATTCCCCGGGGTGGATAGTGAAATCCACCCCCCGCAACGCCTGCACCTCGACATCCCCCATTTGATAGACTTTTTTCAGATCCTCGACCTGGATGATGGCTGCCATCAAGCATTCCTCCTTAGCCGCCAGGCCGCCCGCCGCCGAGCAGCGGGTTCGTCGCTCCGCCGCCCGTGGTACCACTACGTGGTGCTGCGGAACTTGGTAGAACGAGTTGGTCACCGACGCGCAGGCATTGGTTCCCGGTATCGGTACAACCGGTTATCTCAGTTAGCGAGCCATTGGTAGCGCCCGTATCGACCGGCACTGTAAGCGGTAGTTTGCGGTCACCATACTGAACTTGTAGGGAGTGATTGGTGCCCTGTGTCGTAATCGCGCGGTTCGGAACCAAAATGGCATTCTTGATCTGCTGGACCACGATACTAGCCGTCGAACTCATGCCAAGCTTGACCGGGGTCGCACCGGGGTTGAATTTGACCTGCACGAGATAGGTAACGACGTTTTGCGTGACGACGGAGGTCGGCGCGACATTGTCAACCGTACCGGCAACAATGGCACCGGCCAACGCAT
>JBBRHB010000032.1:0-15673 GCA_038223355.1 Chloroflexales bacterium | reverse complement strand
GCTGGGAGGCTCCGGATGGATGGAGTTCGTGGAACTGGATGAGTTTTCGACTAGATCACGTAGGAGAACAGACACGATGAAGAAAACACTGTCGGTTTTGTCAGCGCTGGTGCTGAGCGTTGTTTTAGCGAGCTGTGGCGGAGGTGCCGCTACTCCGCAGCAAGGAGCGGCCGCGACGACCAGTGCTCCTGTAGCAGCTGCAACGGCTGCTGCACCTGCGGTGGTTGCGACAAGCGCGGAAACCTCAGCGGCAACGATGGCCGCAGTTACATCAGGGGCAACGACGACTGCGGACACGGGGTCGGCCATGACCGCCGCTGCAACGGCCGCCGGTGCACCAGCGGCCAGTGGGCCTGCCGTCAAGATTACCGTCTTTGCACCGCAAGGTACAAACGGTACGTTGGCGGACAATACCTTTACGAAAGAGGCGGCGCAGAAGTTCAATATCCAATTCGATTGGCAGACGACGACCTATGATGGAGCATCTGCCAAGGAAAAACGGCAAATCTCGCTGGCCAGCGGCGATTATCCAGACCTATACCTGCTGGTTCCATGGGTGGATCAATTTTCACAGACGGATTTGCTCAAGTTTGCCCAGCAGGGTGTTGTGCTGCCATTGAATGACTTGATTGACCAGTATGCACCGAACATCAAGGCGGCGATGGCGAAATACCCCACGTTTAAGGCACTGGCGACGGCACCAGATGGCAAAATTTATGGGGTTCCACAGTTCGTTGAGTGCTACCACTGTTCGATGACGAACAAACTGTGGATCAACTCTGCGTGGCTGAAGAAGCTCAACCTTCAGATGCCCAAAACGACGGCCGACTTCAAAGCCGTGTTAGAAGCATTCAAAACCAAGGACCCGAATGGCAACGGGAAAGCCGACGAAGTCCCGCTGAGCGGTTCTGCCGCCTATCCCGACACGAATCCCATTCCCTTTCTGATGAATGGCTTCATTTACGATGATGCCAAGACGTATTTGCTGCTGAACAACGGCAAAGTGGATATTGCAGCGAATAAGCCCGAATGGAAGGAAGGGTTGGCCTACGCCAAGACCCTGTACGACGCGAAGCTGCTCGATCCAGGTGCCTTCACGCAGAACGCCGATGCCTACTCACAGTTAGGCAATACGGCGGGCGGCGAGCTGATCGGCGTCGGTGCGGGCCTGCACCCAGCTATTTTCATCGCAAATGGCACTCCCTACGCCAAAGACTACGATGCCGTGCCTCCGCTAACGGGCCCACATGCATCATACGCGACGTACGGTTTCAGCAGCTCTCCAGGAGCAACGTTCGTCCTGACGAACAAAGCCAGCAAAGAGGCCCAGATCGCGGCCATCAAGCTGGTCGATTACTTTTTCACAACAGACGGCCAGATCCGGGCGCACTTTGGTGAAGAAGGCAAAGATTGGCGAAAGCCGAAACCGGGCGATAAGGCTGTTGAGGACGGTGTGACACCGACATTGGCCCAAATCCCGCTACCAACGGGCGAGACGCCACATAACACGGCCTGGGGAGCCATGGCACAGTACTTCCAGCCAAAGGCCTTCCGCGACTCGTGGGTGCAGGCGACGGATATCTACTCGCCTGACGGGTATGAGCGCAAGCTGCAGGAGGCGACGCATTTGTACGACGGAAAGCAGCCGAAAGCGGTCTTCCCGCACTGGGCAATCTGGATCGATCCGGCAATTGCGGATGAAGCTGCTACGCTGCGCACGAATATTACGACCTATGTCGAACAAAACGCGCTGCAGTTTGTCACCGGGTCCAAAGACCTGAATAAGGACTGGGACGCGTATGTGGCAGGTCTTGACCAGAACAATCTCAAGCGCTACCTGGAAATTATGCAGCAGTCCTACGATAAGTCGGCCAAGCAATAGATCAGCCTGCTTGACCGGCCCAAAGCTGTCATAAGACGGCAAGGACGAGGCCAGTTGCCATAATTGATGGGTGCTGTTTTGGATGGATCCACGAACGGGGGCTGTTCAGCAGGTGCGACAGCCCCCGTTCGTGATGATGGAAGATGATGTCGTAGAGGTGGAGGCCGTCACGATGCAAGATACATTTCATATAGACCAGCGCGAGCTTCAGCAACGGACCAATGTCGCCCGGGATTATCCAGCTTCGTTTACCGCCGTCGAGAATGGGGCGCTATGGATCGAAGCGGCAGAAGGTAGTAAACGCCTGGCAGTTATGGCACAGCCGGATGCGGCTTTATTGAGAAATTTTGTGGGCGACGCCCGGCCGTTCATGGATGAATACATATTACAGTCCTGCCCGCTGAATGCCGCAAATGCCCGCGCCCTGTTCCAGGTGTTGCCGAAGCTGCGGCCAACCTTGCTGGGTTTAACAACATCCGCAGGGTGCGGCGACCGGCTGGGTCTGGCAACACCCGGACATGTACGCGCCTTGCAACAGGTACTTGCGGCCGCTTCGGGGCGCGCGATTGCGCCAATCTTTGCCCAACAATCGATCCGTGAAATGGGACGAACGCAACGCACGGCAGAGGATGTCATGACGGATGCAACTTGGGGGGCCTTCCAAGGCGGCTGGCGCGGAAGCGTTGGTGCGGATGCCGACCATCTCAAGACCACGGCGGATATCGATACGACGGTTGCGGCCGGTTTTACCTTCTTTACAATCGATCCGGGGGAGTACGTCGAC
Source organism: Chloroflexales bacterium (assembly GCA_038223355.1). Lineage (GTDB taxonomy): Bacteria > Chloroflexota > Chloroflexia > Chloroflexales > Kallotenuaceae > JACDGP01. The sequence goes on along the minus strand of JBBRHB010000032.1, from coordinate 13,007 downwards.
AACGAGGCAGACGCGGCACCAATCGACGTCGTGCGACGCAAGGTCGAGCAGTTACCATGGAGCACGCTTGAGAGCTCGACGGATGATCTCCGCAGGAGCTATGTAGGCCGACGCATAACCCTTGATGATCGGACAGTCGTCCTCGATGAGGAGGTCGTATGGCGCGCTGCCGCGAAGTACGGTGGTGCAGTTGCGCATGTCAGTAGCATGTATCGCCACCTGGTGAGTAAAGGCGTTCCTTTTGAGCTAGAGATTTCGGTTGACGAGACGGAGACGCCGACCTCGCATCAGGAACATATCTACATCGTGCAGGAATTGCGACGATTGAAGGTGGAGTGGGTCAGTCTCGCCCCCCGTTATATAGGTCGCTTTGAAAAAGGGGTCGACTTTATCGGTGATCTGGGCGTATTACGGGCCGATTTGGCCGGTCATGCAGCAATCGCGCGTTCGCTCGGACCCTATAAGTTGAGCCTGCATTCGGGCTCAGACAAGTTCAGTGTGTATGCGATCATTACCGGCGTGACGCAAGGACTCGTTCATCTCAAGACCGCCGGGACAAGCTATCTCGAAGCACTCCGCGTCGTCGCGGAGGTCGACTCAGCCTTCTTCCGCGAGATCCTTGCATTCGGGCGCGAGCATTATGAAACGGACAAGGTGTCGTATCATGTGTCAGCCGATCTCAACCGAGTGCCAACTCCCGCTACCGTGCCAGACCAGGCATTGCCTGCACTCCTGGATGATTTTGATGCGCGCCAAGTCCTGCACGTGACCTTTGGCTCGGCACTGGCTGAATTTCGTTCGCGGCTCTTTGATCTGCTTCGGGCACACGAAGAGCTGTACACTCAGACGATCACCGCGCACTTCGTGCGCCATCTGACGCCATTTGTCTAGTCCGGCGACACTTGGTTGGGCCAGAGCAGGAGGAAGCATGCAGAAGGTTGTATTGGCAGCGCCTAACGAAGTACGTGTTATTGACGGCGCGCCTCCGCAGGGTGGCATCGGAGTGGCGCTTGTGCGTCTCCGTTTAGCCGGTATTTGTGGTTCAGATCTTTCCGCCTTTCGTGGAACGTCACCCATGGTAACCTATCCCCGCGTGATTGGTCATGAACTGCTGGTTGACGTGGTGGAATGTGCCGACAGACCTGAACTCGTCGGACGACGCGCAGTTGTTGATCCGATGGTGCGTTGCGGCCACTGCCGAGCCTGTCGTATGGGACGGTATAACTGTTGTAGCAGCCTGCGGGTGATGGGCGTGCACCTGGACGGAGGTATGCAAGAAGTTACGGCCGTCGAAAGCCACCGTCTTTTTCCAGTGGCAGATGCGATGCCGGATGACGTTGCGGTGCTCGCGGAGCCGCTGACGGTGGCCTATCATGCGGTCGAGCGATCAGAGATCAGGGCAGGGGAGACCGCAGTGGTCTTTGGAGCGGGGACGATTGGGTTACTCATTGCACAGCTGTTGGTGCATGGCCGTGGCTGTCGCACACTGGTGATTGATATTGATAGCGCGCGTTTGCGAGTTGCAGAGTCATTGGGTGCCACAGCCCTGCAAGGCGACGAGCAAACACTGACCAAGGCAGTGGCAGCGGCGACGGGCGACGAAATGGCGGCCGTCGTTTTTGAGGCGACTGGCATCGCCAGTTGCACGCGCATGACGACCGCACTCGTGGCGCAAGCAGGCCGAATCGTGCTAATCGGCTGGAATAAAGGACCGGTCGAGTTTGACACCGTGGCCTTAATGCGTAAGGAAGCGGAGCTGCTGGGATCACGTAATAGTGTGAATGCTTTTCCGGCGGTGCTGCAGCTACTCGCCGACGGAGTTATCGATGCCAAGGTGATGATCACACACCGCTTTGGCCTCACCGAAGCCGGTGCGGCGCTGGAGTTGCTCAATACAGGAAAGGAAAACCCGCTGAAGATCCTCATTGAGGCGCTATAAAGATGATCGAGCATATACCGATGGACCGCTTTGGCGAGTCGGATAATAAGGATTATGCAGATGAGTTCACCACATGAGCTGGAAATTGCTGAGGGGCCCTTTACCCCCACCTGGGAGTCGCTACGACAGTTTCAGTGCCCCGACTGGTTCCGCGACGCTAAGTTCGGCATCTGGTCACATTGGGGACCGCAGTCCGTCCCGATGTACGGCGATTGGTACGCCCGGCGCATGTATATCGAGGGCGAAGACCAATACCGGCAGCACTGGCGGGTTTATGGGCACCCATCCAAGGTAGGCTATAAGGATCTGGTGCCGCTGTGGAAAGCAGAGAAGTTTGACCCTGACGCCTTGATGCGGCTCTTTGTTCAAGCAGGGGCAAAGTACTTCGTCGGCCAAGCTATGCATCACGACAACTTCGATAACTTCGACTCACGTCACCAGCGGTGGAACGCGGTTAATGTCGGCCCCAAGAAGGATATTATCAAATTGTGGCGGGACGCGGCCAGGGCACATGATTTACCGTTTGGACTGACGGAGCACCTCGGGGCGAGCTTTAACTGGTTCGAAGTCAATAAGCGCAGCGACACGTCCGGTCCCTATGCCGGCGTCCCTTATGATGGCAACGACCCAGCCTATGAGGATCTGTATTACGACAACCAGGGCTCTGCGCTAGAGCAGAACGGTGAGTGGCATTGGTACACCGACAACGCCGCGTTCCAGCGGCACTGGTTCGATCGAATCAAGGACGTGATCGACAAGTACCAGCCAGATCTCCTCTACTCCGATGGGGGCGTGCCGTTCGGTGAGATTGGCCTGCGGATCATTGCCCACCTCTATAATACGAGCGTGGCCGTGCACGGCACGAACCACGCGGTTTACACGCAGAAGGATAAGGACGCCACAATGCACACGGTTGGCGTACTCGACATCGAGCGTGGTCTGATGGACGCCATTGCCGAGCGTCCCTGGCAGACAGACACCAGCGTCGGGGACTGGTTTTACAATGTGCGTGACGTCTACAAGACGCCGGAACATGTGCTCGAGATGTTGGTCGACATCGTCAGCAAGAATGGCAACCTTTTGCTGAACATTCCTCAGCGGCCCGACGGAACAATCGACGACGAGTGCGAGTACTTGCTCCGGCAGGTTGCGCTGTGGATGGAGCCGAATGGCGAAGGCATCTTCGGCAGCCGTCCATGGGAAGTAGCCGTCGAGGGACCGTCCCTGGTGAAGGCGAGTGCGCGCTTCGAGGAGCCAGTGGTCGTATGGTCGCCGCAGGACTTCCGCTTCACGTGCAAAGGTAAAACAGTCTACGCCTACCAGATGCGGTGGCCCGAAGCTGGGCAAGCCATTATCCGCTCCCTTGCGTTGGGCAAGACGCAGCGGATCGCCGAAGTCCGATTGCTTGGCCACGGGAGTGTAGTCTTCGAGCAGACAGGAGATGGTTTGCATATCTCCTTGCCACCCGTCACGACGGTCAAGGGACCGCATGGCTTTGCAATTGTGCAGGCTTGACGAGCGTGATTGCGTCCCAGCGATTTCCGCTCGGCAGGCAACACGCTTAGCCAGCGCTCGAAGCGCATTAGCAGTAATACTGTCACTATCAAAATGGATATCTTGGGAATGGCGGAGGGGCAGCAGGCAGGGCTTTATCACTTCTCCTTTGATTATTGTCTATTGGGCGTCGTGCAAAGTGACAGCATCAGGACGCTGTATTGTAACAATGATGGTCACACGACATTCGGTCCTGCTATTGTTGAAGGAATGATCTGGTTGCAGTCGCAGTGGGGCTTTGACGGCACGAGCCATTATAGCTATAGCACGGACGGAACGCGTTTCACGGATTTTGGAGCCTCCTACCAGTTGAGGTGGGGAGCGTATCGCGGTGATCGCTTTGGCCTATACTGCTTCAATGCTCAAGGTGAGCACGGCTTGGTTGACGTAGACTGGGTTCGATATGAATACTCCCGTTCAACCGCGCTTCCCGGCCCGCAAAAATCGGCTGATCGCACAAGCGATCTACCGGACGCTGGTTGTGCCACCGATCCGCCAAACGTTTGGTAGAGTCGCGCTGCTGGACCGGAGTGGCGAGGCGGGTCGTGGTCTGCCGACGATCTTGTATAGCAACCACGTCTCCTGGTGGGACGGCTATCTTGCTTTTGTACTGGAGCAGCATTGGCATGGCGAGTTCTACCTGATGATGGAAGAAGCGCAGCTGCGGCGCTATCGTTTTTTTCAGCGCTGCGGCTGTTTTTCAGTCGACCGGCAGGATGCACGCGAAGGCCTACGCTCGGTGCAGTATGCGGCCGATCTGCTGAGCGGTGGGGCGCAACGCACGCTGCTGATCTTTCCACAGGGCACGATCACGCCCAATGACCGGCGACCGCTCGCAACCTATCCCGGAGTCACGCACGTTGCCAAACGCGTAGGCGCGGTGCGCTGCATCCCGATGGCGTTACGACTAGAGTTTCTGCTCCAACAGCGGGCCACGGCCTTTATGCGCCTTGGCCCGGCGCATGTCGTTGACGGCGGTTCGGCACGCGCCCTGCAAGCCGAACTCGATGCGCGACTGCTGCAGGAGGTTGATAACTTGCGTGACGATGTCGTCAATGGCGATCATGCGAGCTTCCCGACGTTGCTACGTGGGCGGCGCTCGATCAATGTCTGGTGGGACGAAGTGCGGGCTAGCTTGTCTCTCAGACGCCAACATTGAGCTAGCCAGCCGACCACAATGACTTTCAGATGAGCCCTTGACTCTCCCCCTACGGGAAACGCTATCATGCCCATGAAGGCTTTCGCCGACGACAGATGGAGGGTTGATGTTCAAGATTGGCGACTTTTCGCGCCTCAGCCGGGTATCGGTCAAGGCTTTGCGGTACTACGACGAGTTGGGCTTACTCAAGCCCATGATGATCGACCGCTGGACCGGCTACCGCTACTACAGCGCAGAGCAGTTACCCCGCTTGAACCGCATCCTCGCCTTCAAAGAACTGGGGTTATCGCTTGAGCAGATTGCGCAACTGCTCGACGAGAACCCGTCGGTGGAGTACCTGCGCGGCATGCTGCGTTTGAAGCAAGCGGAACTGCAGCAACGTTTGCAAGCAGAGCAGGCACGGCTGGCGCTGGTCGAAGCGCGGCTTAACTATCTTGAGCAGGAGGGAACGATGCCCGAGTATGAAGTGGTTTTGAAAGAGGCTCCGACACAACTGGTTGCTGTCGTGCGCGAGACGATTCCGAACTGGGAGCAGGTGCATGCAACGTTCAATCGTATCTTTGACGAAGCTACCAGTTATGTAAAAGAGCACGGAGGTCAGGTTAACGGCTTGCCCTTTGACCGCTGGCTCGATCTGGAGATGCCGGAGAGCAACATGCATGTCGAGGCAGCCGTGCCGATTCAGGCAGCGATCCCGGAGTCTGACAGAGTGAAGGTGGTTGAGATGGAAGGGGCCACCAACATGGCGAGCGTCATCCACCATGGCAGCTTCGACGGACTCTCGAACGCCTATAACGCGCTGTTGCACTGGATCGATGCTAATGGCTACCGCGTGAAGGGTCATAACCGCGAGGTGTATCTGCAATACGAGCGCACCGGCGCACCGGTGAACAATGTCACCGAGCTACAGTTTCCGGTTGAGAAGGTCTAACACCACCCGACGTACTCGTTTTGCTCGCACTGAAGCGATTTGAATCGTCAAGATGGCAAAACGTGAGCGTACCGGCAGGTTTAGCTAGCCGGTACGCTCACACAATCAATCCTAGAGCTAGGCCGCGAGTGAGTGGGCTATGCTCAGTGTTGCACCGCGCAGTCAGCCATTGACCCAGACGGGCGGCGTTTTTGTTGGCGTTGGCAGGCAGGCCGGGCGAATGCCCAACGTGCGGACCGCTTCGACGCGCCGGCGAGCGGCAACCGGCACACGCTGGCGCACCGGCTTTTGGTCATAGCCCAGGGCTACCATAATCTGCGACAGGGACTGGGGCGCGATCTCGCGCATTATCAGACCACGTGGCCCTTCCTCGATGATCAAGCGTCGCATCTCGGGGTTGAGGCAGTGATGCGCACCGCCACGACCACCCAGCATCTGCTGGTAGGCACCGATACCAAAGACCGCAATGACCAAGCCGCCTTCTGTTTCTGGCAGCACCAGTGGTTCCATTTCTGGACGAGGATAAGCATCATCCGAGTCGCAGGTACGCCGCCCACCGAGGCGTACCGCCTGGGCGGGTGCATCCCAGTCATCGACCGGGAGAATAATGAATTGCTGATCGACGATCAACGTATCGGGGGCCGAGACCATCAGCGAGCCGTCGAGCAGGTACCAAGGTGCAGCCCCGTTCCGCCCCGCCTTGGTCTGGGCTACCTCGAACAAGAACATGCTGTGCGAGGCGACGGTATAACGGCCAAACTCACCCACGACCTGCGGCACAGGGACACCATGGCGGTCACAGACTGCCTGAATCGCCGTAAACAAGCGCCGGAAAAAGTCCTCGTAATCAAAGTCAAAATCAAGCGCATAGGCGGCGGTCGGCATGCCACCACCAAAGTTGAACATACGCAGGGAGGGCGCGACTTGCCAGAGCGCGCAATACTGCTCCATGGCTTGCGTGAGAGCCGCGAGCCATTCGCCCTCGTCCTCGATCTGTGAGCCGACCATTGCATGGTAGAGCACCAGCTCGTGCCGTGTGCCATTCAGCGTTTCAGCGACCTGCAGCATTTCGTCAGTGAGCAGGCCAAAACGGTCACCACCGGCGCAGCGGGCAAATTCACGGGCACGTACGCCGAAGTGAACCGGGACACTGAGCTTGCGAAAGTGCTCAAACTCGTCGAGGTCATCCAAAACCGGTACGATATGCTCGTTGCCACGCAGGCGCAGGCGCGCAACTGCGTGGAGGTACTCAGCATCTTTAGAGCCGTTACAAAAGACCCAGCGGTCAGCTGCTAACGTACCGTTCTGCCATAAGATCGCGGCGATCTGAGCATCGGCAGCCGATGAGGTCTCATAATGCGCCCCGGCGTTGAGGGCTGTACGCACCACCTCTTCAGCAAAATTGGCCTTGGTAGCATACGCATAGAGCAGCGGGTGACGGTAGTCTGTCGCCGCCTGAGCCGCTGCAGCTACATGCTGCATACGGTGTATCTCTTGTGTAATCAGCGGACAATACGCGACTTCTAATGGCGCTCCATATTGCGCCACCAGCGCGCCCAGGTCAACCCGATCCCCAAAAATAAGCCGTCCATCTTCACGGCGAATGAAGTCGTTGATCGGACCGTCGCCCGTCTTTCCCCAACGGGCTCCCAGGTACTCACGAAATGTCTGCTTCCCCAATGGCTGAACCCTCCATGCCCTTTATGGGCAATAAAAAACGACTAGCCGCGCGCTGGGCGCTGCTGGTCGTTGTTCTGGACATTAAAGATGCCCCTACCGTCATGGCAGGGGCAAGAGTTCATCACACAAGACGCACTATGGCGCGGACGAAACACCCCCACTTAGGCGGTAAAGCAAAACACAGCAGCACTTGCAGCCTATTGTCGAGCGAACGTCCATATAGCCTTAATGAATACCCGGCCGACACAATCGATGTGACGGTCTCTGCCGTCGCAGATTGTTGTGGCGATATCCTGCTCACGGCAAGACCACACGCCGAACGGGTGGCAAATAAACCTATGCTTCGCAGCAGAGGAATAGAATTATACCAAAATTGGGGCAAAAATCAAGCCCCAGATGACTGCAATTGCGGCTGTAGCGTACCCAATACACCGGTACCGACGGCCTCATCAAGTCGCCAGATGCGTTTGCCAAAAGCCGACAGCGCCAAATTGACCGCCAGGACGCCGGTCTGGTTCTCGCGGTCTAGAATCGGGTTGACCTCGACCAAATCCATGCCGAGCAGTCGCCCCGTATCGCTGATCAGCTCAACCGCCAGATGTGCTTCGCGGAAGGTCAGACCACCCGGCACGGCGGTGCCAACACCGGGCGCGAATGTTGGATCGACACCGTCAATATCCAGGCTGAACCAGATGCCATCACGCGCCTGACCGGCCAGCTTGCGGGCTCGCTCCATCGTCTCGCAGATACCCCGCCGGTCGATCGTTTCCATTGAAAAGACCGTTGCACCGGCCCGTTCAAGCAGCTCGCGCTCGCGACCGTCTAGATCGCGCGTGCCGACCAGCACCACATGTCGTGGATCAAGCTTCGGTCCCGCGCCTTGCTGCCCATTCAGCGTGCGCAGGCGCTCATCGCCGTAACCCAGAAGTGTCGCGAGCGGCATACCATGAATATTACCCGACGGAGTGGTCTCAGGGGTATTGAAGTCGCCGTGCGCGTCAAGCCATACCAGACCGATCTCTCGATCTTGTGCAGCACCTGCAATGGAGCCCAGTGACAAGCTATGGTCGCCACCTAGCACCAGCGGGATGTGTCCCTGGGCGATACTGTTAGCAACAGTAGCGGCCAGCCGCTGAGCGACTTCCACGATCGGCTCAAGGTATTTCACATGAGGATCACCTGGCACACACGTTTCAGCGACCGGTACGGCCAGGTTGCCCAGGTCACGTACCTCGTGTGTCAAAGCGGCGAGGCCCGGACATAAACCGGCATAGCGAATAGCACTTGGTCCCATATCCACCCCACGGCGACCGGCACCAAAATCCAGGGGAACTCCAATTACATCGATCTGCATGTTGTTGGCACTCCTTTGTGTTATGTTAGCTGCGGCGCGCTCAGCAAGCGTTCGGAGCGGTAGCCACGCCCTACGGCCAGCAGGAGCACGGCACCGATCAATACCGCGCCCCAGTAGCCATGGGCGAGGTCGACCAGCATGAATTGCACAAGGTTGAGCAGATAGATCGTTGCAGGTAGCCAGTCCAATACCTTAGGTCGTCGACTACGTGCCGGAGTTAGCAGCATGTATAGTGCGGTGAGCAACAATGCTGTCGTGCCCCAGGCAACGAAATTCGCTGTCGGTACCCCATAATATGGACCGCTGCCCAGCCATTGCCAATAATGTACCACATAGGCGGCGACTGGTTCGATCAGTAGATCGAGCCCCAGGGAGAGCAGCCCCGCGACCCACACCTGCCACCAGCCCCGGGCAAGCCGTTGGGCGACGCCGAGTGCTGCTGGGACTACCATCAGCCAAGCGAATGGAATTGGCAGCGGCACGACACCCAATAGCTTGAGCCCTAAGATCGACGTATAGCGGTAGGCTCCAAAAGGCCAGCCCGTCGTCACGCCTATATACTCTACCAAGAAGGACAGTCCGACGATCAGCAAGGCCGACAGGCCACCACGCGCGCCATAGCCAGCCACCAGCCACAGCAGGAGCATCGACCCCTGCAGGATCAACAAAAAGCCGCCCATCCAGGTACCCCAGACGGGCACAAGGTCAAAGAGCAGCATTGGCACAGCAAATACATAGATGAACAGGTACACGCCGAACAACGCCAATATAATGCGGTCAGGGACGGTATAGGAGCGCAAGCGATGCATGGGGGTATTATACTGATGTGATGCATGACTGCCCTCAAACTGCATCTTGATGCTAGCAGGTCAGGTATGGGTATGAACGAACGCAACCAGAACAGTCTAGCGACTGGCAGCGATGGAGAAGCCGTAGGGCGCAACTTGGCTTTTCTGGAAGCGGTGCTAGCCACAGCGGGTGCGATGATCGTGGTTTTTGACCGCGACGGAAAAATCGTCCGCTTTAACCATGCGTCAGAACAACTCACCGGTTTTCCTTTTGAACAGGTGCGCGGCAAAACCTTCTGGGAGATTTTTCCGTTGCCTGTTGCTGTCGATAACATCAGCCGAGAGTTTGCGCACCGGTTGGATGGGCGGGAGCCGACAAATTACGAGACCTATTATCTGGCACAGGACGGAATACGGCATTTGATTGCCTTTACGGTTACGGCATTGCGTGATGGCCAGGATCATGCCGAGTATATTATTGCGACCGGCATCGACATCACCGTACGTGAGGAGGCCGAACAGCTGCTGGTCGCACAAAAGCGGGTGCTAGAACTCATCGCCACCGGTGTGCCACTGCCAACCGTACTGAGTGAAGTATGCGTGATGGTCGAAGCACATTTGAGGGGCGCGATGTGTTCGATCCTGCTACTCGATAAGCCCAGTCAGACGTTGCACCATGGTGCTGCGCCGAGCCTCCCACTCGCCTATCAGCAAGCCATTGATGGACGAGCAATCGGTCCGCGTGCGGGCTCATGCGGGACGGCTGCTTTTTTGCAAAGACCGGTGATTGTGGCGGATATTGCAAGCGATCCCCTATGGAAAGAGTACCGTGACTATGCGCTGGCACACGGGTTGCGGGCGTGTTGGTCGACGCCGATTATGGCAACGGATGGTGAAGTCGTTGCGACGTTCGCCATATACTACCGGGGGCCACACCACCCTACGACGGCCGACCGGAGTTTCGTTCAGCAGACCGTGGTGCCACTGGCAGGGATCGTCATCGAGCGCAAGACGGCTGAGGAAGCACTGAAGAAGGCCCACGCAGACCAGACAAGTCTCACCGCACAACTGCGTCAAAGCCGTGACGTCCTACGGACATTGTTCGACGGCATGAGCGATGCCTTGCTGCTGTTGCAGCGCGAGGGGGGCGTCCTGGCGGTCAACCAAGCGGCAGCAAACTTGGTAGGATTGACGCCTAGCCGGATCGTGTCGATGCCCTGGCAACGGCTGTGCGCGGAACCACACGTTCGTTTCCTGGGCGAGTTTGTGCAGGCTACCTTTCGCGATGGTCAGCCACGGCATCAGCGGGAACAGTACCAACGGCCCGGCATGCCCGGACAAGTCCTTGATATACAAGCCTTGCCACTGCCCAGCGAAGCCGGAGGGGTTGAGCAGATGATTGTGCACATCGCGGATAGCACGGAGCAGGTGCAGCTCGAAGCCTTGGCAATCCAGAACGAACGGGCGGCGGCGAGTGGCCGGCTGGCGGCGACCATTGCGCACGATATTAATACGCCGCTGCAATCGATTAAGAACTGTTTATATCTGGCCGCACACGCGCACGACAGCGAGCGAGCGACCTATATGCACGTCGCCAGCGAAGAGCTAGACCGCATCAGCAATGTAGTGCGCCAGATGCTCCACCTGCATCGGACTCATCGCAGTCAACAGGTCCCCGTTGATCTCAACAACGTGCTTAAACGCGTCTTACTCCTGCTCAGGAGCACGATGGACGAGCGTATGATCCGGCTTGAGCAGCAGTTCGCCGCGCACCTACCAAGGCTGTGGGGCTATCCAGATCAACTCACCCAGGTCTTTCTTAACTTGCTGCTCAACGCCGCCGACGCCATGCCGGATGGTGGCATACTGTGGATCGAGACGAGCTTGACTCAGCCAGGTGGCGGAACAGCCGAAGGTGATCCATGTAGGGACGCCATCGTCTGTGCAATCACCGATAGTGGCTCGGGCATCGCCCCGGAAGTTCTACACCACATCTTCGAGCCTTTCTTTACGACCAAACAGGACGAGGGCACCGGGCTCGGCCTTGCCATTACCCACAAAATTATCGTGCTCCATGGGGGTACGATCAACGTGACAAGTACACTTAGACAAGGTACGACCTTTACGATTACCTTGCCGCTTGGTGAGGAGCAGTCTGAGCCCGAGCAACGCGAGCTGTCGCCATGATGGTAAGAGAGTCACATATCATGGTTGTCGAAGATGATACGCGTGCACGGATGCTCCTGGCAGAGATTTTGCGGGGGGCAGGCTACCGCGTGACCATGGCTGCCAATGGTGAGCAAGCGCTTGAACTGTTGGAGCAACAGCACTTCGATGTAGTGATCAGCGACATTCGTTTAGGTGCCGTAGATGGCGTTCAGGTGCTGTATGCAGCCCGTGGCCGTCCGCAGCCACCAGCGGTCATTTTGCTAACCGGCTATGGATCACTGGATACCGCGATTAGCGCTCTGCGTGTCGGAGCGTCTGATTATCTAATGAAGCCGGTCGAACCGCCCGAAATGCTGCAGTGCGTAGCGCTTGCCGTCGAGAAGCAACGCATGACCCAACGTCAGGCCCGCGCATTGCAAACGATTGCCGAAGGGGTATCGCTGCTCAAAGATCCAGAGCCTCCGCAGACAACGACCACCATCAACGAACGTTATCTAGTGGTCGGCAAGTTGCGCCTCGATCACTTCCGACACATGGCGACCTTCAACGAACAGCCGCTTCACCTGACGCCGACCGAGTATGCACTGCTCTACTGTTTGGCCACGTCGCAAGGCCGTGTGCTGTCATACTGTGATATTGCGAGACGCACATACGGCCATGACGTCAATGAAACTGAAGCACAACTGTTACTTAAGGCACACCTCCGCAACCTCCGCCGCAAAATGGATCCGGCTTATCTCGTCAACGTCCGGGGGGCCGGTTATATGCTGGTACCGCCGGGTGAGCAGTAAATTGCTTACCCAGGCATTAGTAAAGGAATATCACAGATGTGTGGCATTGTTGGATATATTGGTCCGCGTGAAGCGACTGAAGTGGTCGTCGACGGACTGCAACGCCTCGAATATCGCGGCTATGACTCGGCGGGCATCGCTATGCTATGCGACGGTGAATTCGATATTCGCCGCTCGGTCGGTAAACTCCAGAATTTGCGCCAACGACTTGATGGGGAACCAACGCACGGTCACCAAGCGATAGGCCATACCCGTTGGGCAACGCATGGTGGCGTGACAGAGGCGAACGCCCATCCCCACCGCTCGGCCAGCGGTGATATCGTCGTTATCCAGAACGGCATCGTCGAAAATTACTTGGCCCTGAAGGCTGAACTGACGGGTGCCGGTGTCCACTGGCAGTCACAAACAGATACCGAGGTGATCGCGCAACTGATGGACCGTGAAACCAGAGCAAGCGGCGACTTCGTGCTGGGGTTTCGCCGCGCGCTGTTGCGCTTGAAAGGAGGCAATGCGGTCGTAGCGATGCATCGCCGACAGCCGGGCTTAATCCTGGCCGCGCGGCTGGGCAACGCCGGTGCGGTGGTCGTGGGGCTGGGCGACGGAGAAAACTTTGTGGCCTCAGATATTCCGGCAGTGCTCGAT